>MVRB01000062.1 GCA_002067635.1 Methanomassiliicoccales archaeon PtaU1.Bin030
GGCCACGATGGCGGCCCGCTGCCGCAAGGCCGCTGGGGAGCGCTCCATGATAGCCTTCGGCATAAGGCGCACGCATCCGGCCATCAGCCCCATGCTCGACCGCTCATCGTACATTGGGGGCTGCGATGGCGTCTCCTCGCTACTGGGGGCGGAGACCATCGGTAGGAGGCCTGAAGGCACGATGCCCCATGCCCTCATCATTATGATGGGCGACTCCATAACGGCGTTCAGGGCCTTCGATGAGGTCATCGATCCTGAGGTACCAAGGATCGTGCTTGTCGACACCTACTCCGACGAGAAGACCGAGGCCATCGCCGCCTGCGAGGCCATCAAGGACCTTTCCGGCGTACGGCTGGACACACCCGGCTCCCGCAGGGGCTCGTTCACCGAGCTAATAAGGGAGGTCCGTTGGGAGCTGGACCTCAGGGGATATCAGCACGTGAACATCTTTGTCTCCGGAGGTTTGGACGAGAAGGTCCTGCCGGACCTTGCCCGGGCTGGTGCGGACGGCTTCGGAGTGGGGACCAGCATATCCAACGCCCCCACCGTCGATTTCGCCCTGGACATAGTGGAGAAGGAGGGCCGCCCTGTCGCTAAAAGGGGTAAGTTCGGGGGCAGGAAGCATGTCCATCGCTGCCCGGACTGCCTCAGCTTCGAGGTTATGCACGATCCTGAGGAGGTCCCGAGGTGCGCGAGGTGCGGTCAGGAGATGGTCCCCGCTGCCACCAAGCTCATGGAGAAGGGACGCCGGCTCGTCCCCGAGCTGACGGCCAAGGAGATCCGCGATAAGGTCCTTGAGCAGCTCGGGAAGGTGACCCTGTAATGGAAGAGGGTGAGTTCCACACCAGGGTCTGCAGGGTCGAGGAATACAAGTTCCGCGTCTCCTTCAACAACAAGATCGACGACATCTACACAGATGAGCCTGAGCCTCTTGGTAAGGGGGAGTACCCCAATGCCGGGAAGCTGTTGGCAGCAGCGGTAGGCAACTGCCTGTGCGCTTCCCTGGTCTTCTGCATGGAAAAATCGCATGCAGAGGTCCCCAGCATCTCCGCCGAGGTGTCCGCGAAATTGGAGAGGAACGAGCATGGACGGTTCAGGATAACGCACATGTCGGTGAACATGTTCCCTCAGTTCGAGGACACAGCCCGGTTTGACCGCTGCCGACAGGTCTTCGAGGATTTTTGCATCGTCACGCAGAGCGTTCGGGCAGGGATCCCGGTGGATGTCCAGATTTATCCGGTTAAAAAATCTTAGATGATAATAGTAGAACGGTCCAGCAAAAAGTCGTAGAAAGTTCGCCAGCGTAATTGAACTGGACGCTTGTTACTACATTTGATAATATCGAAATTTTTTTTAATCTAAAATTCGAATAATAAACAAATTGATACAAGCCAGATGTCCAATTTCAATCTAAAAATATGTGCTCATACGGAAATCTTTAAATTGGGTTTCAAGCTACATGATTATCAGGCCTGTCAAGAGCATTGGACCATAGGGGAAATCCGTTGTTCTGTGGTAGGTCTGCAACATTTCAAGTATGTGAAGGCAAACCAATAGCGTATGCTATGAGTCTCTCATAGGATCAACAAGGTACCGGCACGTTCGCAAGAACAGGGATGGGGGGTGACCGTTGCTGAGTCCGATGGGATCAAGCATTGCTGAGGTATCACTCATGTTTGGTCCGAACTCTATGAAGAAGGCCCTGTGCGGCTGCGGCGAGCTGGTAGATCTGGATACAGAGACGGTAATCAGGAAGAGGCTGCTCGGGAAGAGGGTGGAGTGCGTCAACTGCCGAAACCGTCGGATAGCATTGGAGAAGGAATCCATGGAGAGGCATTTCCTCGGATTGGACGAAGAGAGTCCTGGATGCATGTACATATAGCTGAAGGGTTGGTAGGACAACCCTGGGAACGGCACCCTAATTGACGTGCGGTTCAAAGGCTTTTAATACGCTTCAGGAAATCGTACCGGGCAGGTACGGTTCATGGACATTTTGATCGTAGCTGGTTTTCTTGGTTCTGGCAAGACCACCTTGGTCCTGTCGGTCATCGGGTCCCTGATCGAGCGGACCGATCGTAAGATCGTGGTAATCGTGAACGACTTCGGGACAGTAGGGATCGATGGCAGCTTAATGACCAAATATGGCCTCGAGGTAATGGAGCTGGCAAGCGGCTGCGTGTGCTGCACCCTGGGACCGGACCTCCTGCAGACGGTCAAGGATATCGAGGAGAAGTTAGGACCGGACATGATAGTGGTCGAACCCACCGGCGTCGCCGATCCTCAGGCCATAATAAAGGTTCTAGAGCACTACAAGCCGAGCGGGCCCCTCAGGTTCCAGTCGGCCGTGGTGGTCGACGCCTCGCGCTTCGATGTCATATTGAAGGCCCTGGGACCACCGATGACCGCTCAGGTGAGAGCGGCCGACATCATAGTGCTTAACAAGATGGACACCGTGCCGGAGGGGGAGCTGAGGCGCATGGAGGCCGTCCTACGTACCATCAACGCCGATGTCCCGATCATACCCATATCCGCGGTCCAGGGAACGAACGTCGAAAGGTTCGTGGAAGCGGTGATCGGCCGATGATAACCTCTGACTTCTCGGCCTATGCCGTTAAGATAGACATCCATCTCCACGAGCGCGTCCTCTCAGCCATGCTGCATTCGCGTATCGAATCACTCCTTTCAGCCATCGCCAAGGAGTGCATGGCCGCAGGTGCCACACTCATCGGCCACATAAAATGCCTCGCCACCACCGCTGACCATGGTTTTCTGGCCGCGAGCGTGGTCGACGAAAGGGTCGCGCCCAGGTCGAGAGGAGGCCTGGAAGATGGGATAGAGGAGATCGCGATCGTCCTAAATGCGCTCCTCTACGGCCTCTCGAGGGACAAGGTCGAAGAGATTGTCAAGAGCACGGCGCAGCAGGAGCTCGACATCCCGGGGGCGCACATCCATCTAACCGATCTTGATGGGGACAATCATCACGGTGGCCACCACCATGAGCACCATGCCCACGATCACTGAAAAAGCAGTAAACGTAACGAGCTTAAGAAAGGACCGTGGAACTCAAGTGCTGGCCGGAGCAGCCTTGGCCTTCTTGGCCGGGGCCTTCTTGGTCGCTTTCTTCGCGGCCGAGGCCTTGGCCTTCTTGGCCGGGGCTGGAGAACCCTCCTCAGCGGACCCCTTCGCCACCTTCTTCTTGGCCGGGGCCTTCTTCACCGGTGCCTTCTTAGGCTTCGCCTCCCCGTTCTTGTTCTTGGAGGGGCATTCCATGTCCACGCAGGACTTCCAAGACTGCCCTCTCATCCAGATCTGAAGCATGGGGGCACCGCAGGCATCGCACTTCTCTCCAGTGGCGGCGAACTGTCCGTACTGGGGAAGAGGGTAGGTCTGCTTGCAGTCAGGATATCCGGAGCAGCCGAGGAACCTCTTCCCCGCACGGGAGAAGATGATCCGGAGGTCCTTGCCGCACTTGGGACAGGAGCCCACGGTGTTCCTCTCGCGGTTGCTCTCGCAGGTCGGATCGATGCAGTGCACCTGCGGGGACTGACCCTTCCTCACGACCCTTACGCGGGGTGCCTTGCACTCCGGGCACACCTCCTCCGTGGCCTGCACCAGCGCGGATGGCGGGTACGGATATATGCGCTTGCACTCCGGGTACTTGGAGCAGCCCACGAAAGGCTTGCCGAACTTGCCTCTTATGATCTTCAGGTCGGAGCCGCATTCAGGACACTTACCGATGTAGTGCTGCTCCTCGATGGCCTTGCGGATCTCCTCCCCTATCTGCTCCCGGTGCCTCTCCAGTGCATCCAGGATGTCCGACAGCATGTCCTGGGATTCCTCCACGACCTCGGCCAGCTCGCTCTTTCCGTTGGCAATATCGTCCATATCCCTTTCCAGGTGAGCTGTCATCTTGGGATCGGTCACGATCTGGGCATGCTTTATCAGAGCCTCGGCCACCGCGACGCCACTGGCCGTGGGAATGAGGTCATTACCCTCCACGTACTTGCGATCGTAAAGCTTCTGGATTATGTCATGGCGCGTGGACTTCGTCCCCAGGGCGAGGCGCTCCATCTCTTGTATGAGACTTCCCTGTGAGTAGCGGACCGGTGGTTGGGTCATCTTCTTCTCCGAGGATGTCCCCAGGACGTCTATCTCCTCGCCAACCTTCAGCTCTGGGAGGTCGATCTCGTTGACCTTGAAGTACGGGTAGTATTTCTTCCAGCCGGGGGAAAGGAGCTTGTATCCCTTGGACTCGAAGACCTCCCCCTTGACGTCTATGGAGGCGTTGGACAGCTCGGCCTTTGCTGGAGGGGCGACGGTGGCCATGAAGCGCCGGGCCACAAGCTCGTAGATCGCCCACTTCTCCCCTTTGAGCTGCTTGCTGGTCGCGCCCTCGGTGGGATATATTGGCGGGTGATCGGTGGTCTGGACCTTCCCACGGGAGGGCCGGATGTGCTCCTGGGTCAGGAGTTCCTCGGCGTCCTTCCTCAGGTCCTCGGACTCCCGTAGCTTTTCCAGTATCCTCCTGAGGCCCAGGGACGACGGGTACACTGTGTTGTCCGTCCTGGGATAGGAGATATATCCGCTGGTGTACAGGTCCTCAGCGATCTTCATGGCCCTGGCCGCTGTGAAGCCCAGCTTGTTGGCCTCCATCAGCAGCATGGTGGTGTTGAACGGCGGGAGAGGATACTCGTCCTTGTGGACCTTTTCGTATTTGGTGACCTTCCCCCTTCTCGCTCCCTGGCAGTTGGCCAGGGCCTCCGATGCCTTGGCCTCGTTATGGAAGGGATTGTGGACATGGCTCCCTTGGAACTCCTTATCCTTCTCGAACCGGGCGCTGACGTTCCAGTAAGGCTTGGGAACGAACTCCTCGATGGCCTTGTGCCTGGCAACGATCAGGGCGAGGGTCGGGCTCTGCACCCTGCCTACTGACAGGAAGTTGCCGCCCCCCTGGTTGGCGGCCAGGGAGATGAACCGGGTGAGGACCGCACCCCATGCCAGGTCGATCTTCTGACGGCACTCCGCAGAGTCTGCCAGCCTCTCGTCCGGCTCCGTGAGATTACTAAAGGCCTCATCGATCTCCTGCCGGGTGAAGGCGCTGAACCGCGCGCGCCTCAGCTTCTTATCGCCCAGCTCAAGGAGGCGAGCGGTCTCCAGACCAATCAGCTCTCCCTCCCTGTCAAAGTCGGTGGCGATGACGACCTCCTCGACCTCCTTGGAAAGGTCGCGGAGCGTGGTAACTATATTGTGGGCGGTGATGCGCTTCTCCGGCTCCGCCTTGATAAGATCTGCGAGCTGGACCTTGCGCCAGTCGTTCATGCCCTCTGGATAATCAAGCTCGATGATGTGACCCCTGAGGCCCACAATGCTGACAGGCCCTTCCTCGCCCTCGAACCTGAAGACCGGCACCTTGTTGATGCTGGTCCTCTTGGAGCTGCCCCTGGAGAGAATGGTAGCGATCCTAGCGGCAGCATCGCTCTTCTCGGAAATGATGAGCCTGCTCATGGCCCTGGACCAAAGAACACAGAGTATAAAAAGGATGGCCCTAGGGTGATTCGAATAGTAGCGAACGCGAGCCTTTCCTAATGGTAGTGGGGGTGTTTTACCTCGCGGTCGCGGTCCAGGTCCATCGAGCCTGAGGTCATTGTCAGCTTTCCGAAGTTCACGCCCTTTACGGAGATGACCTCGTCCGACAGATGCTTCACCTCTCGGACCTTGCCCCAGACGAGAAGTACCTCAAGGCACTGGTCCTGGTTGAGATGGAGATGCACCGTGGAGGCGATGTTGACGTGATGGTCATGCTGTATGCCCATCAGGCGTTCCTGGACCGCCCCCTTCTTGTGGTCATAGACTAAGGTTATGGTGCCTACGACCTCCGCATCCTCATCCTCCCAGCGTTCGTCTATCAGTGCGAACCTGATGATATCCCTTATCGCCTCAGACCTGTTGGTGTATCCCTTACCAGTCACCAGCTCATCGAACTCCTTCAGCAGTTCCGGCTCCAAGGAGATGCCGATGCGCGTTACCTTGTCCATAGTATGACAATGTAAGGGCTTCGATGATAAAAAAACAACCATGGGATGTCAACTTTATCTGCTAGACCGCCCTAAGGGGATGTCGACCTTGCCGTGAGCGATACCGAGAGATTGCTGAAGGCCTTGCAGGAGGCGGTCAAAGGGACGATGGCCAAGGGAGAGGTGGGAATCCTGTTCTCGGGAGGGCTCGACAGCGGCATCCTGGCGGCTCTCGCCGGAGATCATGGGGACCCCCGGCTGTATACCGTGGGGGTCGAAGGCTCTCATGACCTCAGAACAGGGCGGGAGACCGCAGAGGAGCTGCGGCTGCCGTGGACGCAAATAGCTCTCACCCCGGACGAGGTGATCACCGCCGCCCGGGACCTGCTCAGCATTTGCCCTATCAGGGACCCCGTGGTCCTGTCGTTCCAGCTCCCACTCCATATCGTAGCGGCCAGGTCGAAGGAGGACGTGTTGATGTCCGGGCAGGGGGCGGACGAGCTCTTCGGAGGGTACAGCCGATAC
>MVRB01000063.1 GCA_002067635.1 Methanomassiliicoccales archaeon PtaU1.Bin030
CTCGTTTACACTACCAATGCTGGAGGTACGTGGAGCAGCGAGGTTTTGGCGACCAGCTGGGAGCTGGCCGCGCCTCAGATAGCGGTCGATGGCCAGGGCTACGTCCACATATGTTATCACATGGCATCAGGCGACCTTGCCTACTTTACCAACAACGGAGGTTCCTGGACCGGCTCCACCATTGTGAACGATGTGCATACCAGCAATGGCCAGATATATGTAAAGGGTAAGGACCAGGTTGGCATCGTCTATTCCGATGACACCAACGGCCTCCTGATGAGCGCCACCAGCGCGGGGGGTGCTTGGAGCAAACAGACAATCGACGAGGGCGCTTCCAGCTTCTCGCTCGCCCTCACGCCTGGCGAGCATGAGAACGTCCACTTGTGCTACATGGGACCGAACAAAATGTTCAAGTATGCCACCACCAAGGGTGACCAATGGTACAGCGAGCCTATACTTGGAGGAGGTATGGCGAGCAACTATCAGATCGCCGCCGGTCCTGGCGAGAAGGCTCACGTGGTCTATGTGGACGACGTTGATGGCGATCTCAAGTACACCACCAACGCGGAGGGCGCATGGATTTCCCACATTATCGATCAGAGCGGAGACGTGGGCAATTGCGAGATCGCCGTAGGTTCGTCTGGGGAAGTGCACATCGGGTTCAACTATCCTTATGGGGACCTGATTTACGCAACAAACTCAGATGGTTCTTGGACCACCCACGTGGTTGAGCACACGGAGATCGGTGTCCTCAGCAGCGGGCCGATCCTGATCGGCCCGGAGGGCAAGGTGCACATCGCCTATCAGAGGTCACCGACAAACGAGATATTCTATGGCAGCTTCACGCCACAGGTGATCACCAGGCCTGGTCCCCCACAGAACGTCACTGTCACGCCTCAGCAGGGATACGCCAACATCTCATGGTCTCCACCGGCGAACAATGGGAGCGCGGACATACTGGCCTACGATCTCTACCGCGGGACAAGCCCCACCTCGATGACGTCCTTGGCGATCGTGGAGGAAATGTCCTTCATAGATATGAGTGTGGTCGAGGGAACGACCTACTACTACCAGGTGAGCGCTTTCAACAGGGAAGGGGAAGGGGGAAGGAGCCCCATCGTGAACGTCACCATCATGAACACTCCTTCGGCGCCGATCAACCTCACGTTGAGCAACGAGAATGACCGCATCATGCTACAATGGGAGGCTCCCGCAGATGATGGAGGCTCTCCTGTCACCGGATATCAGATATTCCGTGGTATGAACGGTACCGCCATGGAATATCTCACCACTGTTGACAACACGTCGTATGTGGACACCCAGGTCCAGGAGGGGGTCACCTACTACTACACCGTCGTCGCAACCAATGATCTGGGAGTAGGCCCGACATCCGAGGCCGTCAACGGTGCCACTGTGAAGCCTGCGCCATCACAGGCAGAGGGCATCCTGCCCGTTGTAGGTGCGGTAATCGCAGGTGCGGCCGCATTGACCGGGGTGATTCTATGGAGGAGGGGGAAAGCAAAGGGTTGAGCGCTCTGTGGTTAGGGCGACATAAAATGTCTTTGCTCCTTGCCCCCCTCTTATTATTTCTAAGACGTGATATATGACAAGGACACCTCTCCTGGACGCTCCTCAGCGATATTCGGTCAAGGTAAAAATGATAGACAAAAAAATCGGAAAAGGGGGTGTACTGCACCCTTTACTTTCTGCGTCTCATGTACCAGACGCCCCCGACAACAGCTGCCACCACGGCTGCCGCGATACCACCTAACACCAAGGGATTCCCCAGCAGGGAGCCAAGATCGTCGGTGCTGGAGGTACCCACCTTGAATGTTGTTTCTCCTGTCAGTACAGCATCCGCGTCGTTGGTGGCCTTGATCGCCAAGGTGTGCTCCCCTTCGCTCAAGCCCGAAAAGGTCACCGATGTTGCGTTGGGGTCCAGTTCAATATAGCTGCCGCCATCTAGCGAATATTCGAGCTTCACGATGCTGCCCTCACCGGCCACAGTGAAACCGACGGTCACATTGTTGCCCGTGAAGGGCGTATCAGTGTTCTGGAACACGATCCCTGGCTGACCGGAGGAGATGGCGAACACCTCCTCATGAATGGCCTCAATGTTACCGGCCTTGTCCGTGGCGTAGTACTCCACTGTGTGAGTGCCGGTTGTGGCGATCCCTACGGACCTGGAATAGACGCTCCATGCACCACCATCGATGCGATACAAGGTCTGGTTCACTCCCGAAAGGGCATCAGTCGAGGTCAGCGTGAACGCCGCCGCGCCCTTGTACTGCCCTCCGCTCAGGTCCCCGGACAATTGTATCGTGGTCGACGGAAGAACCGTATCTACGATGGTGGTGGCATCAGCGGCATTCCGCTTCGTCTCTGTCCAGTTGCTGATCTCCTTACCCTGGGTGAAGAACTCGTACGTCCCATCCCGGGTGGCCTCGAACATTATGGGGCTGGTAACAAAGGCACCGAACGGCTTTGCCGCCGTGGTATACTTGATCCAGTCACCAGTGCCATTTACCCGGTACCACAGATAGACCCAGTCCATGGTGAGACGAAGAGGATCATTATCCACAAAAGGCACAGGGAATGAGCTGGTTGTCTGGTAGGGGCTGAGCTCGCCCACGGAGGTGACGAGGGGGACCGCCGTCACGGGATCGCTGCCGACCACGGTGATATCGTCCAGGTAGACACCTTCCTTCATGGCGGTCTCGAACTGAGGGTTATTGTGCACTCCGTAGGAGATAAAGGCCTCGACCGGATCACCATCCTCTGGAGGCGTATCTCCGGAAACGAACTCGAAGCCGACCCACGTTAGGGTGTTGGGCAGTGTCAGCGTCACCTGGTGCCAAGCCTTGGAGAGGGCCTGCTCCTGTGTGCAGGTCCACACGATATGCTTCGTCAGGCTAGTGTTGCTGCCTGTGAGGTAGAAGGCGCTGAGGAAATCATACCCGACGGCCTCCCCGGTGTCAGGGCGGGTCGCATCCGATATACCAGTGTCGGAGTAGAACCAGAACGTCATGGTTATGTTGTTGTAGTACATCGCTCCAGACACATACTTGCGCATGACCGCGTCCATGTCAGTATCGTAGCGCATAACAAGGTTCGCTGGATCCCCACCGCCGCCATTGCTGAGGATATCGGCGTTCAGCGGCTGCACGCCGGTGCTGTTGAGGTAATGGGTATTATATCCGCTCTTCGCACAGTATATGGAATAACTGCCACTATGGGCCGTGTGCGTGGTACGACACCACGTATCAAGGCTGGACTCAGGATTGTTGTCTCTCTTGTCCCATCGGACGTTCCACTCTTCGAAGGTGCTCTGTTCGCCCCCCTCGCTTACGAACGTCGTCTCTGCAGGCGTCTCGGCCGCAGCTATTCCGGCAGGCAATACTGTCATGATCAT
>MVRB01000064.1 GCA_002067635.1 Methanomassiliicoccales archaeon PtaU1.Bin030
ACTTAAATTCATTGGCGAAATGCTGTGGGCAGGTCTGCCAGCGGGCCGGTCGTGATCTTTGAGAGCGGCCGCTTTTTCCCCTCCCAAGCAAACATCTTACCTGGGAGCGTTGGCGAACAGCACGACCTGGACGATCTTATGCTGCAGCTCAAAATACCTAACGCAAGATAATTGTATCATCCCAGGAAGTTCATAAGTGAGAAGAAAATGCGATCCAACACTCCTTATAGCGATTCTATCAGTTCTTTACCGCCGTATGGGCGTAGGTGAACCCTTATTCGGAGGTTCAGGAGCCAATCTATAAATCATCCGGTGAGCCATTAAAGTGGCTGGCAGGTGGTGGGAGAGCGGTCACCGTCGATGAGATGAACCAGCGTATCCTAAGGCTTCTGAAGATGGACGGGAAGATGACCTACCGGGAGGTGGCGGAGAAGCTCCGGAGATCGCCCTCCACGGTCCGTGATCGCATCAAGAGGATGGAGGACTTCAACGTGATCCTGGGGTACTCGGCCATCGTAAACAACGAGCTCATGGGCATGCAGTCCGACGCCATTGTGCTCGCCAACATCGGAGATGGTGTGACCGTCAAGGACCTCCGCAAGCTGCGGAACGTGGATGGGGTGATGGAGGTCCTCCTTGTTAGCGGGGGAAGAGGGGTACTTATCCGGCTGCACGCGCCGGACAATCACACCCTGGAGAGCACCATAGCCAACTCCATCATCCCCCTGGGCCTGAAGGACGTAGAGGTCCGCATCATCCTTGAATCGGTCATGCGGTTCCCCGGGATCTAGTTCCAGATGGCCGTGGAATCGAACCGTCCGGTGAACGGCCTAGAGGACAGGGGCTTTATCTTGGTGAACCTGCTCCAGTCTCTCTCCACCTTGACGCTGAAGGTGTTCTCGAAGTCGGCGATCAGCTCATCAAGGATCTTGATGTCCTCATCGCTCAGGTCGGAGATGGACGCTCCCATGCCCAGCTGGTGCTTCTCCACCTTCCCACGGACGTAGATGCTCCCTCCGTGGATGCCCGTGCCTATGAAGGAGCCCACCGGGGACTCGCCCTCGGGCACACCCTCGCCCAGGACCAGGATGTTGCCTCCGGCCATGTACTCCCCGAGATAATCGCCGGTAGTACCACCGATCACGATGGCCGGCCTTTCTTCGCCGAACTCCTTCATGTGGATGCCCACCCGGAAACCGGAGCTGCCGCGGACCAGGATGCGGCCGCCACGCAGGGAGAGGCCGGTGACGTCCCAGGCGTTGCCGTGTATGACGATGCGACCGGAGGACATGGTGTTGCCCGTCATGTCCTGGGCATTGCCGAAGACCTCGATGGTGGGGCCGTCCAGGAACGCCCCTAGGTCGTTGCCCGGAGTACCCTTTATGGCCACGTACAGGTCCTTGGCCTTGGCCGCGGACCCTATGTATCTCTGTCCTAGAACGCCATCGATTATTATGCGCTTGGACCCCTCTGCGATGGCCTTGCGGACCTCGGAGTTGAGGGCCATGTGCTCTAAGGGCCTACCCCAACGGTCCCTGCTCGTGGCATCGATTATCGTCTCTGAAATACCATCTCTATTCTTGCGGACTGTAACTTTATAGATCGGGCTAATCCTCTCACCCCCACCCCTCACCGACGTGTTTCACACCCATGACCTCGGCGATCTTGGGATTGGGGCCGAAGTACCGTAACCGGTCCCGATTGCCCACCAGGGATTCCACGGCATCAATGCCCATGGCCCCCAGCACCTCTTTCAGCTCTTCGTTCCACGCTGTGTACAGCCGGGTGACACGGGCCGCCCCGATGGCTGGATCCAGTCGGGAGACCAGGTCCGGCCGCTGCGTGGTGATCCCCCAAGCACAGACCCCGCGGTGGCAGGACTGGCAAACCTGACAGCCCATGGCTATGAGCGCCGAAGTGCACACGCTAGCGACGTCAGCCCCCAAGGCGATAACCTTGATCATGTCCGCAGAGCTGCGGATGGAGCCACCGGCGATGAGGGTGATGCGGTTCCTCAGCCCCTCGGCGGTGAGCCGCTTGTCCACCACTGCGGTCGCCACCTCGATGGGCAGGCCCGCGTGGTCCCTGATGACCCTCGGTGACGAACCGGTGCCGCCCCGGAACCCGTCGAGGGTGATGAAGTCCGCACCAGCCCGGACCACGCCTGAGGCGATGGCTCCCACGTTGTGGACGGCAGCTATCTTGACCCCCACTGGGACACGGTGCTCCGTGCTCTCCTTCAGGGCGGCGATGAGCTGCTGAAGGTCTTCGATGGAGTAAATATCGTGATGAGGGTACGGCGACAGGGCGTCGGTCCCCAGCGGGATCCGCCTGGAGGAGGATATGAGCTCCGTGACCTTCTCCCCCGGCAGGTGGCCGCCGACACCGGGTTTGGCGCCCTGGCCGATCTTGATCTCCACTGCCGCAGTCCTCTGGAGATAGTCCGCGGTGACGCCGAAGCGACCGGAGGCGACCTCGCTGATGACGTTTTCGGCGAAGGGGAAGAAGTCGGAGTGCAGCCCGCCCTCGCCCGAACCGGCCAGTATATGTAGGTTCTTGGCCGCCTGCAGAAGGGCCAGCTGGGTGTTGTAGCTGACCGCCCCCAGGGAGATGTGGCCTATCATCAGGGGCATTTCCATGGCCACAATGGGGTTGGTAACCTCGCTTCCGGTGATATAGCCGTCACTGGACAGGGTGATCTTCCCGGTCCGGCGGCCCACATATGTTCGTGTCTCCACCTCCTCTCTCAGGGGGTCGATGGAGGGGTTGGTGACCTGAGCGGAGTCGAGGATGAGGTCATCGAAGATCATTCCATACGGCATGTCCGTACCGCAAGACGATAGGAGAACGCCACCTGAGGTAGCCTGCGCGGTAATGGCCTGCCTCACCCTCTCCGTGTAGCTGGCATGGGGAGGGTACTGGGTCGGCAGATGGACTATGTCGATGGCCTTCGCCGGGCAGGTCGCCACGCATCTCTGGCAAGCGACGCAGTTGCCCTTGTACCTTATGCCGTCATCATCCCATTCCAGGGCCCCGAAGCTGCATTCCTTGACGCACCTCTTGCACTTTATGCATAGGTTGCGGTCGATCGAGGGCTTGAACTTCTCATGGATAACATTGCGGTAGATGCTCTCCGGGTCCTTTCTTTTAGCCGTCTGATCGCCCCCGCTCATCTGAACACCCCCTCGAACGGTGCTTCCGTGCCTTTGCGCATGAGTCCCTTCCCCACCTGCGCGATCATGGGGCTGCCTGGATTGCCAACCCAAGTGGTGGCCTGCTCCTCCACGACCCGGACCGCGCTCTCTTCGGAGACAGCGTAGTAGCGGCTGCCGTCCATGGATCGGCCGAACAGAAGGGGCCGGAGCTTCTTGCGGTCGGCCATGGCGATCAGGGTTATGTCGGGCCTGCTCCTTCCCACCAGGATGGAGAACGGCCCATTGAGGAAAGCCTCCTTGTACGTCATCCGGATCTGCTCGGCGAGCTTCCTGCTTCTTTCGTCCATACGCTCGATCTGCGAATAATATTGCGGAGCAAGAGCGAACGCAGCCACCTGTGGCGGCAGGTTATGGCGGCGGACCAGGAGGTCCCAGAGGTAGGTGACGACCTCGGTGTCTGTGAGGAGAGAGAGGCGATAGCCGTTCATCTCCACGAGCTTGCGGTTGACACCGTAGGAGGTGATCTCCCCGTTGTGGCAGACCGACCAGTCCAGGAGGCTGATCGGATGCGCGCCGGCCCACCACCCCGGAGAGTTCGTGGGGAATCTGGAGTGGGAGAGCCACATGGAGGCCTGGTAGCGCTCGAGGTCGTAGTGCTCGGCGATCTCGTAGGAGTAACCGTTCCCCTTGAACACGGCCATGTCCTTACCGCTGGACACGCACATTGCCCCCGGGATGGTGCCGTTAATGCCCAGCACGATGTCCACGATGCACTCATCAGGGGTCTGGTCCCGTAAGACGAACATCTTGGACCTGGGCTGGGGATCGAAGAAATACCGCCACACACTGGGGAAGGGGGGCCTCATGGAGCGGACCCTCTTCGTGGGGACGGAACCTTCTCGCACTATCTCCCCGCGGTCCTTCAAATACTCCTCCGCCGCTATCCTCGAATCCTCATCATCGAAGAAGAACTGCATGCAGTAATGGTCCTTGTACTCCTTTGGAAAGAGCCCATACGCTGAGTATCCGGCCCCTAGGCCGTTCTCGCGCTCCCTCATAGTGGTGAGCATGCTCGTGATGGTACTACCTGGTATCTTACCGCCGTTCACATCAATGGTCCCGGCGATCCCACAACCGCCCATCATGTACTGGAGCCCCGGTGGCCGCTGGGCTCCGAAGCTCGGAAGTAAGGGAAGATCCTCGCGTCTATCGAACTCATCCTCGTTGTCGTACCCCTTCCTCATAACATTCTACCTGCCAATGGACCGCGCATGCCAACCGGCATCAATGCGATTGCTAGGTTCCCACATCTAAACAGCTCCACTTATTAATCGTTGTTATTTATTCGATTCCCTTAAGAATTTTTTAATAGATTTTCATACAGAATTGAAATCAGCGTTTAAATTATCATCTATATAGATATTGTGAAAATAGATGAATATCTATTAGGAGTAACAAACGATCCCTTTCGTAGGCGTCTCCATTTCGCTCCCGAAGGAAGGCCTTCAAACCTACCAGTCTCCGCAGTTATGGAATGCGTTTTCCCAGAGGCATACCACTGCGTTCATCAATGATTCCTCCAAGAATGAGGTCGTTCTTAGAGATCCTAGCATCCAGGGGGGAAAAGGGTGTTTTTTCGGTAATCACCGATCGGCCCATTATATTACTATAAGATTCTATATAGATGACCAGGTAATAACAGGGTGACGGTGACGGTATTTGTCATCATTGAAGTTGACCCTTGTTCCGCAGCTCCCTGATCTGGCGGAGATCCGGCAAATGAGGAAACGACTGGACCTCTCCCAAAGGGAGCTGGCCTCGCTTGCGGGAGTGTCCCAATCGCTCATAGCCAAGATCGAGAAAGGAAGCATCGACCCTTCCTACGACAATGTGTGCAAGATCTTCAACGCCTTCGAGGGGATCCTCAAGAAGAGGGCATTGGAGGGGAAGAACACCGGCGCCCGCTTCACAGTGGGGGACCTGGCCACGCGGGGCGTTGTGTCGATCTCCCCTGAGGCCACATTGGCGGAAGCTGTGGACAAGATGATGAAGGGTCGCTTCACCCAGCTACCGGTGATGGTCGGAGAACGGATCGTTGGTGGTGTGACCGACGACCGCATACGTGACTATACCATCGAGCAGACTAGGAACCAGCGCATGTCCTACGATGATGTCATGCAGACCAAGGTGGACTCCATAATGGAGCCCCCCTTCCCCATACTGGCAGAGGATACGCCCATCGAGCTGGCTTCCCTGCACCTGCAGCGGGAGGAGGCGGTGCTGGTGACCAGGAGGGGAACGATCATCGGCATACTCACCAGCGCCGATTTCCTGGACCTGGGGCTGCATTGACATCATGAAGAAGAAAGAGCTGGAGCGGGCCCTGCAACGCGTCACGCCCCATACCCGGCCCCGCCCGGACCTGGAGCAGTACTCCACACCGGCGACGATCGCCGCGGACATGCTCTATACCGCGCACACCTTCGGTGACGTCGAGGGAAGAGAGGTGGTGGACCTGGGCTGCGGCAGTGGCATACTATCTATCGGCGCCGCTCTCCTGGGTGCGGAGAGGGTAACCGGAATAGACGTGGACCCCCAGGCCATAGATGATGCCCGGCGTAACGTTGAGGAAGCAGGGGTGAAGGTGGAGCTCCTTAACATGGATATCAGGGACGCGGACCTCAGAGCGGACACGGTCATCATGAACCCTCCCTTCGGTGCCCAGCGCCGCAATGCCGACCGTCCGTTCCTGGAAACGGCGCTCAGGATCGCTCCCCGTGCGTACTCCCTTCACAACGCCCGGACCCTGGGCTTCCTTGTGGGGATGATAAGAGCG
>MVRB01000065.1 GCA_002067635.1 Methanomassiliicoccales archaeon PtaU1.Bin030
GAATGTGGTGGTGCCAGAGCGTATCATCTCCACGCAGCCTTGGGCAGCCCCGGCTCGGATATCCCTTTCCGTTCTTTTGGCGTCCACCGCGAACACCTTGTCCAGGAACTGGGGGAAGGGGAGGTCATCTGCTATCGACTTCAGGATGGCCATGGAGACGTGGGTGTGGGTGTTTATCAATCCCGGGATGACTATGTCTCCCGCGGCGTCTATCTCCACATCCGCCGATCCACGCACCGTCCCTCCGACCTGCTCGATGGTACCGTCCCTCACCATGACGTCCCCACGGATGATCTGGCGTTCAGCGTTCTGTGTTACGATATTAGCATCCCGGACAATAGTGAGCATCCTGACCGCCGGACCATCAATATGGACCTTAATTAACGTTGTCCGTCTGGTAAGTTTGTTAAGAGCGTATGGTGTTAGGGTCCAATAAAAGGTGGGGCATAATTGACCAGCATCACATTCTTGGGGACGGGAGGTGGTAGGTTCGCCACCATTTATCAGATCCGGGCCACGGGGGGCATTTATTTGAACGACGGCCCCCGGATACACCTGGACCCCGGCCCCTCCGCCCTAATGGGGATGCGTAAGCTGGCACTGGACCCGGCAAAGACCGATGCCGTCCTAATATCGCATTGCCATCCCGACCACTACGCTGATGCCGAGATGATCATAGAGGGGATGACCAAGGGGGGCTTCAAACGCTCTGGGATGCTTGTGGGCAGCATCAGCGCGATCAAGGGAGCCGATGGTTTCAGCCAGGCCGTGTCCGAGTACCACCAGTCCATCGTGGCGGGTGTGGAGACGGTGGAGGCCGGGTCTTCGTTCGCGGTGAAAGGGATGAACGTGGATGCAACAAGGACGGCCCACAGCGATCCCACGGGCGTAGGTTTCAAGTTCCATACGTCGTCCGGGGTCATCTCGTATGTCGGGGACACCGAGTACGCAGACTACATAAAGGATGAGCATAAGGAGTGCAGGGTCCTAGTACTGAACCTCACCCGGCCCCTGAACTCACGGGTGCCCAAGCACCTCTGCACCGAGGACGCCGCCCTGCTGGCCAAGGAGATCTCGCCGGAGGTGGTTCTCCTCACGCACTTCGGGATGCGTCTGGTCCATGAGGGAGTGAAGAAGCAGGCGGAGCATGTGGAGAACGCCTCGGGGGCACGTACTATAGCCGCCGAGGACCTCATGACCGTGCAGATCGGCAAGACCATTCGCTCCACCCGCTCACGGGGATGGGAGATCATAGGGGACGGCAAGGGGCCTGTACACCTTGATGCCTAATTTTTTTCAACTGGATGTCCATTTTTTTCCCTGTGGAAAATTCATTTGATTGACAAAGAGGGAAAAGTTAGTAATACTTATAAGGCGTAAATTCTGCGATGATAATCTGCCAAATAGTGGGCTTTTTAGGTAGTGGAAAGACCACTTTACTCGTCCAATTAGGTTCAGAGCTGGGCAAGGAAGGGAAGAAGGTCGCCATCATTGTGAACGAGATCGGTGAGATAGGGGTCGATGGGGCGGTCATAGACTCCTTCGGGTTCCAAAGCGTGGAGCTTACCGAGGGCTGCATCTGCTGCACGTTGGCAGGAAGCCTTCAGAACACCCTCAAGATAATAAGCAAGGAGTATCAGCCTGACCTCATCATAATAGAGCCCACCGGGATCGCCCTTCCCAACATCATCAAGAAAATGGTTCGGATAGCGATGGTGGGGGAAGATGCGATGTACACCATCGGCATAGTGGACGCTTTCAGGGCGGAGAAGCTGTTCAAGGAAGCTGAGACGTTCTGCAGGACCCAGATCGATGGGGCGGACATCGTGGCCATCAACAAGATAGACCTGATCGAAGATGGGGTACGGGAGAAGGTCAGCGATCTGGTCAGGAGCATCACTCCTAAATCAAAGGTCGTTTTCATTTCGGCAAAACAGGCCCAGGGGCTGGAGAGCTTGTTGGAATTACTGAGGGAAGCATCATGAGCGAAGATAGCAAGAAGATGGCTAATACCGGGGCTCATGGGATGAAGCTGACCTTCCACGCTCATCCATCCATCCCTTCCGATGAGTTCGTCTCCCTCATAGAAGACCTATTGAACTCCGTCGGAGATAAGGTCAATGAGATGGGGAAGGTCCTGATAGGACACGCTAAGACATTCATCACCACACCCCATGGGACCCTTAAGGTGAACCTTATAGACACCGACCTGGGAGCGGAGACCCTGAACAGACTGTCCTCGCCTGAAGTGGAAGAAGGAGAGATGAAGTTCATGTGCGTGCTCATGGGCCTGTCGGATCATGAGGTCGAGGAGATCATGGAAGAGAGCCTTGAGAGCCTTAAGGACCGCATGGAGCTAAAGATCGAAGAGCATGAGCATCATGAGCACGAGAACGAGCATCAGCATCAGCATGATGAGCACGAGCATCAGCAATAAGGTGGTCAAATGGAGAAATATGGACTAGCCATAGATGTGGGAACGAGCGGTACGAGAATGCACGCGGTGGACCTGGAGTCCAATAAGATCATCTCCACTGCAATAACTATGCGTCATCCTGTTCCAGGCGCGAACGTCATGGATCACCTGACATTCTGCATCGAGGTGGACAGAGGACTGGCCCACAGACTGCTGATTGACACCTCCAACCGGCTCATGAAGATGCTGGACATCGACCTGAAGAAGGTGGAAAGGGTAGCAATTTGCGGCAACCCCATCCAGCTCTCCATCTACCAGGACATGGAGGTGCGCGACCTGGCCTTTGCCATGCCCAACGCGCTGAGGAGCCGGGGGGTCGAGCTGCAGAAGAGGGATGCGGCGGTCCTCAATGCAGCGGACATTGGGCTTGACCTGCCTGACAAGGTCGAGCTGTACGTACCCCCTGCCATCCGTCATGAGATCGGTGCGGACGCCCTGGCCATGATGTACAAGACCAACCTGTTGGACCGGAAGGAGAACGTCCTTGTGACCGATTACGGGACCAACGCCGAGATGGCCCTCAAGGTCGGTGATGAGATCTATACCGGCTCTGCCGCTGCGGGCCCGGCCATCGAGGGGCAGTCCATAAAGGCTGGGATGCTGGCAGCTCCGGGGGCCATCAGCGATGTGGATGCGTTCATGGACTGGAAGTGCACTGTTCTCGATGAAGCTATCCTGGCACAGGAAGGCGACACGGTCAACCCCAACACCGGAACGGTCGTAACGGAGAGCGCCATGCACGGGAAGGCGACCGGCATCACCGGTACCGGCGTCATCGCGGCCATCGCAGAGGGTCTGAGCAACGGCCTGATAAAGATGCCACACATCAACACCATCGATGGCAGGCTCCATCTTCAGGACGGGGTCGTCCTGACCGAGCATGATATTGTCGAGGCTTCCAAGACCTTCGGCGCCATGAGGGCCGGTCACTTCACCCTTCTGGAGCACGCAGGGCTCAAGTTCGAGGAGCTGGACATCATGTACATGAGCGGTGCGTCCGGTACCTACGTGGACGCTCGTAAGGCGCAGAGGGTCGGACTGCTGCCGCCGTCCTGCGGCCAGATCTTCCAGTACGGCAACACCTCCCTGGCCCTGGCCTTGGACCTCGTCCGGAACCCCGGACTTCTGGACGAACTTCAGGCGTTGGCTAACTCCATCCGTGCCAACCACGTCATGTTCGCCACCGACAAGGTGTTCGAGACCGTGTTCATCCAGGAGCTGGCATACTGGACCGAGGGCATGCCCATGGAGATGTACAATATGATGCTTGGCCTCAAGGACATCCAGCCCCTGCCGGACAAGATCAAGGATGCCCAGGTCACCCGCACCGTGCTCAGGGACATACCTGATCTCGGCTACAAGGGGCTCAGGGTCCTCAGGGACATAGGCATATTCATGGAGGGATCCTTCGAGGGCTGCATAGGATGCAGCAAGTGCGTCGATGACTGCCCCGAGAACGCGATCACCATGACCCCCATGGACGACAAGTACCAGATGAGGATCGCCTCTGACCTGTGCAATGGGACGGCATGCTTGCGCTGCGAGAGGATCTGCCCTGAGAAGGTCTTCAAGGTCAGGGAGCTGCAGAAGAACATCCTTAATTAAAAGGAGGGGGGGGCTACCCTCTCCCGCCTTTTTCTGTCTTATTATTCCTTTTCTATAGGCATGTAACAATGGTCTGGTCCATGGTCGGATAGAGGTCCCTGGTCCACCTCGCCCTGCTTATAGTTCATAGTTCTTAGGATTGAACAGGGGGACGTCCTTGTATGCCTTGAGGCACATCTCCTGGAAGCGGCCTTCCTCTTCAGGCAGGGCCGAGAGGTCGGTTATGATCTTACGCAGCATGTCCTGCTCGTGCTTGGACAATCTCAGCTTACCTGACTTGTTCTCCTCCTCTATCAGCCTGGCCGCGGTCATGCCGGCGGCCTTGGAGCGCAGGTAGATATCGTTGCCGTACTCCACTATCGCCTGACCTACCTTGTAGGCGTTGTCGTAGGCCAGGATGAAGGCCTCCGGGCTTCGGTAGCGGTCCGTGGCCATGTACAGGTCGCGGAGGAGCCGGTCCTGCTTCAGCTGCTTGGCCATGTTCATGAGCGCGGCCTCGTAACCTATGGAGCCCAGCCAGCACTGGACGGACGACCCGCCGAACTCGGGGTGGTATTCCACAGACTCATTGGACCACAGGTCACACACCTGAGCTATGAGGTTTCCCATGAGGTCCGCGTGGGCGCACTGGCAGTTCTTACCCTCCTGGGCCGTGGGCTTGCCAGCGATGGCCTTGACGATGGGGCCCTCGTAGCCGCAGTCCTTATCGGGGCCTGTGGCGCCGCACTCCCACGCCACCAGGGTCTTGGCGGAGGCGATCGCCCGGGTGACCGCGGCGAAGGTGCGGGGTATGTCCCGGTCAAGGTAGCCCCCGGCCATGAACATGGAGGTGTTCGCGCCCGCGCAGTTCGTGTCCCCCCCGGCACGGACCTTGTTCTTCTTGGCGATGTCAACGATCTGAGGCCAGATCCACGCCATGTCAATGGAGCCGAGATACCCGATGCCGAACAGCCAACCGCGGATGTCTTGGCGCAGTATGGCGTAGTCAGCCACCTCCTTCCCCCCCGTGGACTCGATGGACAGCAGGTCCGCCCCATTCTCGGCCGCGACCTCGATCGACTCCACGCACTTCTCTGGATAGCTGTGCTTCTTGTCCATGCCGACCCGGAGGCCCTCCTCGGCAAGGCGGGGGTCGGCGACAGTATGGCGGATGGACAGGGCGATGCCGTACTCATCATGGTAGTTCTGCATCATCTCCTTCTGGCCTGCGACCACAGGCTTCTCGTACCTCTGAGGCTCGTTGACCATCTGGAAGATGTGCTCGTTCTCCAGCTGGACCGCGGGGAAACCCAGGGTGATCGCTCTGTCCAGGATGTCCTTGGTGATGTAGTCCACATACTCCCTCCTAAGGGACTCAGGGTTCTTCTCCGCTCCTGGCCTGGGGGCAAAGTTGATCTCCGGGACCACGACCCCTGCGCCCACGGTCTGCCCTAGGCCATAGGAGACAGGGTACCTGGCCTCGCCGAAGACCATCTCGTCAGGGGACCCATACTCCATCCTCGTGTATCTCTTGATAGCCATTGTGATGCCTCCTACTCCTTGGCCGCCGTCAGCTTGTCCCAGTTCTCCCGTAGACGCCTCCAGTCGTAGCCCTCCATGGTCTTGTTCGCAAGGGCGGGTCCCTGTATGGCCTTGGCCGCGAACACGCCCATGGGATAGGACTCCACATACGCACGGTTCACGGCCCCGCCAGCGCAGATGAACGGGATGTTGATCCCCCTCTCCCGCAGCCTCTCGGAGATCTTGGGGAACGCGGACATGGTGGTGGTCATGAGCGCGGTCCCGGTCAATATCGCCGGCTTCTCGTTCTCAACGGTTGTTATGACGTCCTGGATGGATACGTCCCTTCCCATGTCCACGACGGTGTAGCCGTTGGATTTGAGGAGAACGGCCGCGATGTTCTTACCAATGTCATGGGGATCTCCCTCGGCCACGTGCATCACCACCTTGCCTCGGGTCTCGCGTGCCCCCTTCATCTGGAACTCGCACAGCTTCACCCCCTTGTCCATGACCTCGGCGGCCACCATCACGTGCGGAAGGTAATAGATACCCCGTCCGTAGAGCTCGCCCACTACGTCCATGCCCTTTATGAGGCCGTGCTCGATTACCTCCTCAGGGCTGTAGTTCTTCAGGGCCGAACCCACGTCCTCCGTGATGTTCTTGGAGCGCATGAACACGACATCCTCGACCACCTTCCGCAGGTAGGGGTCCTTGGGCACCATCCTCGCGGCCAGCTCCTCCGGGGACTCCTTTGTCTCCATCTGGATATCGTATCTTCTTAGAACACGGTCAAAGTTCACACTCTTGAGATCTAACATGCTCGAACCTCCTTACAGCCTATCGCGGGGACATTGTGACAATCCGCTCCCCGCTATGATCGTCAACGAGTTCTATGTTGATTACCTACCATAGATAAAGCTGTCAGGGGTCATATTTTTTTGTGCCCTTACTAAGCTACCTCTCGGTCCATGCATAAAGGCTGGTAGGACGTTCCCATCTCACGAGGATGGGCAGCGCACAGTTGATCGAGGATGGAGGTCAGGAGGCCTAGTCCCTCAAGCCCTGCAATATCCTGAGGGCGCAAAACCAGCCTCTGCTCTTGGCATTTTGGATCTGAGTTCCTTGGAGCAAAAGCCTTTTTCTGGAGACCGTTATCATACCATCATGGTACTGGAGGATGATGTTCTCAAGAAGATATCGCCCACGCCTGAGAGAAGGAAGGCGATTCAGGGGAGCGTCAACTCCCTGCTGGCAAGGACGAAAGAAGAGGCTGACAAGGAAGGCCTGGGATTGAGAGTGTCCCTTGTGGGCTCAGTGGCCAAGGACACTTTCCTTCGGGAGCCGGACATCGACATATTCATTCTTTTCCCAGAGACGGTCTCCCGCGATAGGTTGGAGGCTGTCGGCCTGGCCATAGGTAAGAGGATACTGCGGGTTCACGAGGAGCGCTATGCCGAGCACCCGTATGTGCACGGGGAGTGGGATGGCCTGGAGGTTGACCTTGTTCCCTGCTACCAGATTTCTGATACTGCCTTGCTGAGGTCTGCAGTGGACCGCACCCCTTTCCACACCAAGTACGTGCAGTCCCATCTTAGGGAGGAGCAAAAGGGGGAGGTACGTCTTCTGAAGCAGTTCGCCAAGGGCATCGGCGTGTACGGGGCCGAGGCCAAGGTCCAGGGCTTCTCCGGCTACCTTCTGGAGCTTCTGGTGATGAAGTATGGTAACTTTAGGGAGGTGCTGGAGGCGAGCGCGGCATGGACAAGGGGCACGGCCTTGTCACTGGAGGGGGAAGGCACAAAAAAGTTCGATGAACCTTTCATCTTCTATGATCCCGTGGACAACAAACGGAACGTGGCCTCGGCCCTATCCCCGAACTGCTTGGCTCTGTTCATCTTCGCATCACAAGCTTATCTGAAGGGGCCGTCCGAGCTCTTCTTCTTCCCCCGACAGCGAAAGCCGCTGGAACTGGATGTCATAAGATCTATGCTTGACGAGCGGGGGAGCGGGCTTCTTCTGGTGAGGATGGAAAGGCCTGCCCTGATAGATGACAACCTCTATCCTCAGGTCAGAAGGAGCCTCGACGGCATTTGCGCCCTCCTATCGTCCCACGACTTCAGGGTCATCGACGGCGCCTACCATGTTGCCGAGGACCTCAGCTTCGTGCTGGAGCTAGAAGAGCTTGTCCTCTCGAGGGGGCGGAGGCACTCAGGACCGCCGGCCTGGATCGAGAACGCCTCCTCGTTCCTGGAGCGATGGGGGAAGAAGGGCCTCAGCCGTCCGTTCCTTGAGGGTGGACACTGGATGGTGGTGGCACCCCGGGATCACCCTTCAGCCGACGACCTGATCAAGGTCAAACTATACACAGCCGCGTTGGGAAGCGACATAAGAAAACATATGGCCGCAGAGGTGCTGATGGGAGCAGAGGTGCTGACAGAAGAGAACCGCCCCCTACTGTCGGCCTTGCTGGATAAAAGGATGAGCTGGGAAGTTTGAGCGTCCTTTACATGAAGGGCTCATTGATGAGGAGGATCCAGATCCCGAGGGCGAGCAGCATGTACAGAGCGAGGTTTCCGATCATGGTCTTCTTGTCGATATCAGACATGCTGATCTTCATGTACCTCAGCACGTAGTTGAGGGTGACGGCCCCTATTAGATATATTATTAAACTGACGATCACGCCGACTGCGTTACCGATAAGCGCGGCGGCGACACCGAACGCCACAGCTATCACCGCGGTAAGCATCAAGGCCTTGGTGCCTACTATGTCCTTAACGAGAAAGGCTTTCTCATCGAACTCTGGAGGGACCCACTCGTATTCCGGTTCCTTCTCTTCCTTTCTCTTTTTACGGGCCATTTCGAAGCTCCCTGATGAAGGCTCCCTAAGAACAATCGCATAATAAATCTTTTCAAGGCCGGCAGCAGCTGGAAATGAGCTAGGGGCCAGCCTAGGGCGAGTGGAACGGGGTCATCGAACCTGATGTCGATGGGGGCGAGGCCATTATATCATGATCTTGTTTGAGCAGAGCAGGACGATGCTGTTTCTCCAACAGCCCTCTGAACCACACGAGGGCAGAGATGGTAGCTCTTTATAAACATCACCTGCACAAATGATCGGACATTCGACCTTGTGTCATTATTATTAGAAAAGTTGCGCGTAGCTATCTTGCCCTTGATATCTTTGTTTTTCGGTTCCTTTTATAGAGGCTGGCCTTCGAACGTCCGAGGGTACTTTCGACCTACTGGGGGGGCGCTTTTATAGTCAGAGGGAGTTGGGTCGGGTAAGGTGAGCATATTTGCCCGCAAACAGCATAGAAGAGTTGCCTGGAGTAGGACCCGCAACTGCAGAGAAGCTGCGTGATGCCGGCTATGTCGACCTGATGGCGATAGCAGTGGAATCTCCCAAGGTGCTATCTGAGGTAGCAGAGATAGGGGAGAGCACAGCGGTGAAGATCATCGCAGCAGCCAAGCAGGCCGCGGACGTCGGAGGGTTTGAGACCGGAGACCTGATATTAGAAAGAAGGAGGAACATCCACAAGCTGACCTCCTGTTCAAAGGCCTTCGATGAGCTGATGGGGGGAGGGCTGGAGACCCAATCTATAACCGAGTTCTTCGGTGAGTTCGGTAGTGGGAAGACCCAGATGTGCTTCCAGCTGGCCGTGAACACCACCCGTCCTATCGAGGATGGGGGCCTGGACGGTAATGTGTTCATCATCGACACCGAGAATACCTTCCGACCCGAAAGGATCGTCCAGATGGCAGCCGCCCTGGACATGGACCCAGAGGAGACGCTGAAGAAGATCCATGTGGCGAGAGCGTTCAACTCCCATCACCAGATGTTGCTTGTGGAGAAAGCGCAGGACCTTGCCCGAGACCTCAATGTACGGCTACTGATCGTTGACTCGCTGACGGCCCATTTCCGTGCAGAATATGTTGGAAGGGGGGCACTGGCCGAGAGACAGCAGAACCTCAACAAGCACATGCATGACCTCCTCCGCTTCGCCGACCTGAACAACGCGGTGATCGCCGTTACCAACCAGGTATCGGCCAAGCCCGACGCTTTCTTCGGGGACCCGACCCGCCCCATTGGAGGCCACATCGTCGGTCATGCGGCCACCTACCGCCTGTACCTGAGGAAGAGCAAGGGAGGTAAGCGTATAGCAAGGTTAATTGACTCCCCTAACCTTCCTGAGGCCGAGGCGGTCATTAGCGTTGGTGAAGAGGGCGTCAGAGACTGATCACGGTAGAACGGCCATGTCCTCCCACGAAGGAGGGAGAGCATGAGCCTCGTTCCCTATTTTTTTGAGCTTTCAGGCGAGCATCCCACTCTACCTTTCGCGGATGCCTTCAGCAGCTGCACCGCAGAATGCGAGGGTTTCACGGCTACAGCGTTCGGGCCTGGATACGGCATCTTCGGAATTGAAGGCGACAAACTCGTAGGCATAGCCACCCGGCTAGCTTTGACACACCGGCTGGGCAGACACCTTGGATCCTGTCCGGTGGAGGAAGTGAAGGCCTTGGCAAAGGCGATTGACCTTCCCTCCGGCTCCATCGCCGTTCGGGCCAAGAGGTTCCAGGGGCAGCATCCGGACCTTGACCTGGGGAGGCTGGCCGCCGAGGTAGGCGGCCTGCTCGCCAAGGATAGGAAGGTGGACCTGTCCCGCCCAGATGTGGACGTGAGGATACTGATCTCGGATATGGCCCACCTATACATATGCGAGGCGGAGGTGGACCGCTCCGCGTTCGAGAAACGGAAGGTAGCAGAACGGCCATTCTTCTCTCCCATCTCCCTCCATCCACGCTATGCCCGGGCTCTGGTCAACATGACCCTGGTGAAGAGAGGAGAACGGCTACTGGATCCTTTCTGCGGAACCGGCGGAGTACTGATCGAGGCGGCCTCCATCGGTGTCAGGGCTTGCGGGTCGGACATATCTCCGGAGATGGTTGAGGGCTGCTTGCAGAACCTAGAGCACTTCGGCCTCCCGTACGAGAGCGTGGAGGTGGCGGACATAGGAGATATCGAAGGTACGTTCGGAAAGGTGGATGCTGTGGCCACAGATCCCCCCTATGGTCGGGCGACCAGCACGCACAGGGAGCCGTTGGGAGAGCTGTACGACCGGGCCCTGGCCTCCCTGGCATCGGTGCTGGACCAGGGTTCCCGGGCGGGGATGGTGCTGCCCCGACCCTGCCCCCAGCGGCTTCAGGGCCTGGACCTCGTCCACTGTCACCAGCAGAAGGTGCACCGGTCCCTGGACCGTCATTACTGCATCTTCAGACGACGTTGATGGTGAGCACCTGCACCTTATCCGATCCTGTGCCCTCGGCCACGAGGGTGATGTCACGGGAGACCTCGCTCACCCCTCCCGGAAGTTGCACCTGGACGGTGACGGTGGCGTTGGTCCCATACCCTAGGTTCAGGTCCAGGACATTGGTGGCATCTACGGCCGAGGAGTTGGACAGGAACAAGGACGCCGACCAGTTCCCCGGTACGTCCTCCAGGGTCAGCCTCAGCTCGTGATCGACGTTGCCGGTGTTGTTAATGAACACCTTGAACACGGCCATCCCTCCCGCGGCCACGGTGGTATTGTTGCCGCCCAGAGCGGTCATCTCGAAGGAGTAGTCAGGCGTAACGATGATGATGGGCTGAGGGACGAAGGTCACGGTGAGAAGAAGGAGTCCAACTGTACCCACGACCAAGGTCCGCCTGGGCAGTTTGCTGATATCGTTCAGGGGCGCGGGATGGTTCAGGCCCAGGAAGAACACCAGCAGCGCGAAGAGGAACCAGCCGTCGTACAGCATCGCGACCAGGACCAGGGCTATGAAGGTCGCATATCCCAGGTACTTGGCCTTATCCCCCAGCAGGCCGCGGGCCACGTGCCCGCCGTCAAGCTGGCCCACTGGTAGCAGGTTGATGGCGGTGACCAGGAAGCCCACCCACGCCGCAAAGGCGGTGGGGTGCAGGGCCATGTTCTCGGCCATGGGCACCAGCAGGGATAGCAACTGGTACAGGGGCTGGATGACGATGTACATGGCCCCTGCCTGCCCTATGCTGCCCTCCACCGCATGCCCATTCGCGGTCAGGAACAGCCCTATCAATGCCACGGGTATGGTGACGGCCAGTCCGCCCAGGGGACCGGCGATGCCTATGTCCACCAGGGCCCGGCGGCTGGGCATGGGGTCTCGCATGGAGATGAACGCCCCGAACGTTCCGAACGGGGGTATGGATGGTATGAAGTAAGGCAGGGACGCGTCCACCTTGTGCCGCTTCGACATGACGTAATGCGACAGCTCGTGGATGCCCAGGATGGTCATTAGGGGGATGGCGAAGAAGACCGCCCCGTTCAGGAAGTTATCCACGGTGAGGAGATCCTGGGAGCCAGAGTAGTCGGACCATAGCAGCATGCCTGCCAGGGTGGTCGTCAGGAAGGTGATCACGAGAAGGGCACGGTTGATCCAAAGGTTACGCTTCCTTCCCTGGGGGAGGCGCATAACGGTCACGGTGTGCTCCCCTCCCGAATAGCTGATGAAGGGCACGAACCCCTTGGCCTTCATGTCCTGGCGAAGGCTCTCGAAGTTCGACTCCAACATGGTCTCG
>MVRB01000066.1 GCA_002067635.1 Methanomassiliicoccales archaeon PtaU1.Bin030
TGTCCTGGAGATGTGGAATGGCTTCCGCCCTGTCCTTGATGTGCTGGCCAGAGCCTCCGACAAGGTAAACGAGGACGGTAGCAACCTGATCATCAGCCTAGACCCACGCAACCACTTCCCTCAGAAGCTTAGCATGCTGGAGCACATATCTGACGAGGTGGTCTCTAGCTACGCCTGAGCTCCGAAACGCTTTCCTGTGGAATCCATACTCATGCGAGTGGTCCGAAAAAGCTCTTCCCAATTAACTGACCTCCAAAACCCTTTCCCTAAAATCCTTTTAGTAACTACTCCGGTCCGATCGTCCATCCTAAGATCACGATTGACAGACCTCCAAAACCCTTTCCACCAAATCCTTTTCACATCGGTTCTCAGGTAAATCGACATATATCCATTTCTGATTCCATCCTACATGGACCAACGCCTCAGGGATATAGCGGACACTCTAGCAATGGATGGAAATTCGGGCGCATCGGAAATGATGGCCTCGACCCTCAACGACCTGTTGGCCATCCCTGAGGATGATATGGCATTGATCCCTCCCTCGGATTGGGAAGAGTTCGCTATAGCCCTTCACCGAGCAAAGCCAAGCATCGCCCCTCTCTTCAACATAGCGAACACCATCCTGCTTCTCTTAGAGAAAGGGGAGGATGGCATGGACGACCTGCACGGGGCGATCATGGACCTCAGGGAGAAGGAGAGGAAGAGCGGTCTGCGTATCATTGAACTCTCGGCTGAGACCATAAAGGGAGAGTGGCTGATGACCACCTCTTATTCCTCCACCGTCGCTCAGGTCCTTAAGGCACTGGCCAAGGATCGCAATATGAAGGTCACGGTCGCCGAGGCCCTGCCCGGGGGGGAGGGGCGGCAGCTCGCCAAGATCCTTTCCGGACACGGCATGCAGGTAGAGATGATCCATGATTCCACGGTCTTTTCGCGCATGGCGGAGATCGATGCAGTGCTGGTCGGTGCGGATTCAGTGACCAGGTCGGGGCTTGTCAACAAGATTGGGACCAGGGCCCTCGCTGAGGCCGCCAGGGTCTTCGATGTGGATGCCTTCGCGGTCTGTGGTCGGAGCAAGATATGTCCTGTTATGCTCTCCGACCTCATAGCCAGCGAGAGAACTGTAGTGCCGAACCTTACAGAGTTCGTTCAGGTCTTCGAGAGCACCCCCTTGGAGCTCTTTACATCCTTGATCACAGACGATAGGGTCCTCTCTCCCGCCAACCTAAAGCAGGAGCTGCAGGGGAACAAGACCGCTCGGGCATGGTATGAACGGAACGTTCTGACAGGCCCTGCAGGATCTTTACAAGAACAGTAACGGCATCTGCGCGACATATTAACAAGGACCTTCATCCGATTCCCGCACCAGGAGAGTAATTAAGTCCGCCCGGACAATCCCTCCCTTCATGAAGATGCCGGCCCCTCTGTCCTCCAACGCACTTCAGGTCCTTGAAAGAAGGTATCTCCTTAGAGATAGGAAGGGGCGAACCTGCGAGACCCCAGAACAAATGTTCCGAAGGGTAGCCAGGAATATCGCGGCAGTGAGCGGGACCTACGGTGACCGCCAGGGAGAAGAGGAGGAGTTCTTCCAGGCCATGAGCTCGCTGGAGTTCCTGCCCAACTCCCCCACGCTCATGAACGCCGGCACCGACATCCAGCAGCTCTCGGCATGCTTCGTCATACCCGTCAACGACTCCATCGAGAGCATATATGATGCTGTCAAGTACGGAGCCATAGTCCAGCAGACCGGCGGCGGCACCGGATACTCCTTCTCCCTACTCCGCCCCGAGGGCGATACTGTCCGTTCCACGGGGGGTATAGCCTCAGGTCCCGTGTCCTTCATGCGGGTTTTCGATGCCGCCACGGAGGCCATCAAGCAGGGGGGAAGGCGCAGGGGCGCTAACATGGGCGTTCTCAGGGTCGATCATCCCGATATCGAGACCTTCGTGAGCGCCAAGGACGATCTGATCTCGTTCTCCAACTTCAACCTCTCAGTGGCGGTCACCGACGACTTCATGCGCCGGGCGTCCCTGGATGAGAAGCTCGTGCTGATCAATCCCAGGGATGGTGGGGAAGTTCGAAGGATATCCGCGCGTCACCTCCTGGAAAGGATCGCCAAATCAGCATGGAGGAGCGGGGACCCTGGCATTCTGTTCATTGATGCCGTAAATAGGGGTAACCCCACCCCTGCTCTCGGCAACATTGAGGCCACCAATCCCTGCGGCGAGGTCCCCCTCCTCCCCTTTGAAGCATGCAACCTGGGGTCTATCAACCTGGCCCTCATGATGGACGACGACGGCGTGAACTGGGATAAGCTAGGCAGGACAGTGGACCTGGGCGTCAGGTTCCTGGACAATGTCATAGATGCCAGCCGCTATCCCCTCGAGCAGACGATCAGGATCGTGAAGGGTAACCGGAAGATCGGGCTTGGGGTGATGGGGTTCGCGGACATGCTGGTACGCCTAAAGATCAGGTACGGGAGCCCTTCATCGATCAAGATGGCCGAGAGGATCAGCTCGTTCATAAGGGAGAGGGCGGAGAGGGCCTCGCGAGCGATCGCCGAGTCCCGGGGCAGCTTTCCCAACATCGAAGGTTCCACCGTCCCCTCGCCCCGGCGCAATGCCACCCTTCTGTCCATCGCCCCCACGGGTACTATCAGCATGATAGCTGGATGCTCCTCCGGTATAGAGCCCTACTACGCCATCTCCTATTCCAGAACGGTGCTGGATGGTCAGCATCTGAGCGAGACCATACCCACCTTCCTGGATGTGGCCAGAGAAGGCGGTTTCCTCGATGAGGGCCTCTTAAGGGATCTGTCCTCTGTGCGCTCCATTCAGCAGCTGACCGAGGTGCCACATGAGGTCCGTAACATTTTCGTGACCGCTCATGACATTCCGATGGAGGAACAGATCGAGATGCAGGCCGCATTCCAACGGCATGTTGATAACGCTGTCTCCAAGACCATCAACCTTCCGGCATCTGCGACCTGGCAGGATATACTGCATGCCTTCATCTATGCCCATTCCCGCGGATGCAAGGGCATAACAGTTTACCGTGAGGGTTCCAAGCCAGGGCAGGTCCTGACCACCATCAAGGACAGCAGGCACTGTCCAGGATGCGGCAGATTGATGAGGGGGGAGGAGGGTGCGATGCAGTGTGAGAGCTGCGGATAATGTATATTATTATACATTAATACACAATAGTGTTAAATATTCCGTAGAGTTTCTAGGTCTTCATGTCCATACGCCCCGATGATCGGGTAAACCTGACCAACGAAGAGATACCCAAGAACTGGTACAACATTTCGGCCGATCTGCCCGAGCCTATTCCCCCTCACCTTCACCCGGGCACCAAGGAGCCAGTGACGCTCGATGATTGGAAGGGCATCTTCTCCAAGGCCTCTTGGTACCAAGAGACCTCCACTGACCGTTGCATTCCGATACCGGAAGAGGTTCGCGATGCCTATCTCATGCTCGGGCGTCCGTCGCCACTGCAGAGAGCTAGGAGGTTGGAGGCGTTCCTGAAGACCCCGGCAAAGATCTACTTCAAACGGGAGGACCTCTCGCCCGCAGGCTCCCATAAGCCTAACTCTGCCATTCCCCAGGCATATTATAACATGAAGGAAGGGATAGAGAACCTTACCACGGAGACGGGTGCGGGGCAGTGGGGTTCCGCCCTCGCCCTGGCCTGCGCTCATTTCGACATGAAATGCACTGTCTACATGGTTCGGGTATCCTATGATCAGAAGCCCTTCCGCCGGCTGATCATGGAGACATATGGGTCCAAGGTCTTCGCTTCTCCCAGCAAGGAGACAGAGTACGGACGCTCCGTGCTTCAAAAGGACCCCGATCATCCAGGGACCTTGGGCATTGCCATATCCGAGGCCATAGAGACGTGCATTCACCAACCTCAGACCCGGTACTCCCTCGGCAGCGTTCTGAACCACGTAATGCTGCATCAGACAGTGGTCGGCCAGGAAGTGATGCAGCAGATGAAGAAGATCGACATCACGCCAGACTATATGATAGGCTGCGTCGGTGGCGGCAGTAACTTCGCGGGCTTCAGCTTCCCCATGATCGGAGAGAAGATCAAGGGGAAGAACGAGACGGAGTTCATAGCCGTAGAACCGTCATCAGTGCCTTCCCTCACCAAGGGAGAGAACCGCTATGACTTCGGAGATACCGCTGGAATGACCCCCTTGGTCAAGATGTACACCTTAGGATGCGACTTCGTTCCCTCGCCGATCCATGCGGGAGGGCTCCGCTACCATGGAATGGCCCCGGCCGTATCTCAGGTGACAAAGCTGGGCTTGGTAACGCCAGTGTCCTATGAGCAGAACCAGACCTTCGAGGCAGCCGTTACCTTCGCCAAGACCGAGGGGATAATACCGGCTCCCGAGTCCTCTCATGCCGTCAAGGCCGCGATAGATAAGGC
>MVRB01000067.1 GCA_002067635.1 Methanomassiliicoccales archaeon PtaU1.Bin030
TGCCTGCTGGTCTCCCTGGGGTTCCTCGTCAGCGATGTCCTCCTGTTCATAGGAAGCTTCGGCTTCGAGCTGTTCTCCATGATACCGTACGCTGTGGATAGAGCTGTCAGCACCATGAGGGGGATGCTCATGGTCCTGGACGACAGGAACACCATCGTATACCACAACCGCTCCGTGGAGACCCTCGTTGACGGCGGAACGATCGATGATGAGAAGATAGAGCAGGTTTTCCCGAGGTTCCCCGTGGAGCGGTTGAAAGGTAACGGTGAGCCCCTGGACTCCGTGGAGGAAGAGACCACCGAGCTGCTCCCGGGCCGCTTCTTCATCGTCCGGGTGCACCCGGTCGCCGATCACGATGGCTACATCATCGGAAGGAACATCACGCTCCGGGAGATCACCGCCCAGGTCAGGGCGGAGAAGGACGCGCGCCAGGCCGGTGAGATGCTGGAGCTGATGAACAGCATCACGCGCCACGATGTGCTCAACCAGCTGACCATCCTCGAGGGCCACGCTTCTTTGGCGGAACTGAAGACCGATGCTCCGGAGATCAAGAGACATCTGACCTCAATATCTAAGGCCGCCCAGAACATCAAGGAGCAGCTCACCTTCGCCAAGGACTACCAGGACATGGGGCAGAGGGCACCTGAGTGGCAGGATGTCGGCAGGGCCATCCAGACGATCGAGGGTGCCGTCAACCTCAAAGGCGTCCACATCGTCCAGGACGTGATCGGTCTTGAGCTGTTGGCCGATCGATTGCTGGTGAAGGTTCTTTACAATCTCGTGGACAACTCCATCATGCACGGCGGTGCGCTGACGCAGATAACCATCACCTCCAGGGAAAGGGAGGGCGGACTGGACCTCACGTACTGCGATGACGGGCAGGGGATACCGGATTCCATCAGACCGAACCTGTTCACCAAGGGCTGTGGGCGGAGGACCGGTCTGGGGCTTTACCTTTCCAAGGAGATACTCAACCGTAGCGGCATGACCATCACCGAGGCGGGTGAGCCAGGCAGGGGGGTCAGGTTCATCATCGGTGTGCCTGAGGGTAGGTATCGGTTCTCATCGAGGATATGCGATTCGACGAAGGTCTCGTCAGGTGTGAAGTATCCTTCGACATCTCTTCCTTCCGCTGCGAGGCCGTAGAACGGAGAGGAGGGCGCTAAGTCCATATCTCCTGCCATAGGGTTTTTCCAAATCGGACAAGCTCGTCCTTTCCCAACAAGGATTAAGTACAACTTCTCTTATCGAACTGCCACTCGCTCCCGTAGTGTAGTCCGGTCAATCATTCGGGCCTTTCGAGTCCGACACCCGGGTTCAAATCCCGGCGGGAGCACTCTATTTTTATCCGGTCGCTCGGTTTCAAAGGTCAATTCGGGCATTTTCGGTACAGATGCGGCTGGCTCGCGTAACCCCTTACCCAATTTTTTTTAAACACCTAGATATAAACCTCAAAGCGTTCACAATGCGATCCTGCAGTAAACGTGGGGATGAGGACCTGACCAAGGTTTACGGTTGTGCCTAGGACGCGCTCTGACCTTTTGAGCGTTTAACGAAGAGTTGGGCCGATTCCTGCGCTATATACGCGAAGACTCCTCGCGCGAGGACTCTTCGGTCTTTTACCGGCCTTGCTTCGGAAGGAACCGTAACCCAGCCTGCTTCGGGTAGTGCGACCCAATAGTGGTTTCGAAGACGATCGTCCGCCTGATCGAGGCCAAGTGGAAAGGATGCACAGCCCCCTATTGCAAGATAACCATCGAGGACTACCAAGTAAACCGGTAGAAGGTCCTAAGGTGGTACTTGGAGCACTGGACCAGGGGCGATGACTGGAGGAGGTTCAAGCACCAGCACTCCATGGCCTTCGAGAACGAGCTCCACGGCTTCGAGATGCCCGATTACGGAACGACTGTTGCAAACAGACTCACCTTCCTGCTAGACAGAGCGGTCGGGGAGCCGGGGAAGAGGCGGCCGGTCAAGGACATCCTCCTGTACTTCCACCCACTGGGTACCTCCGTCCCGAAGAGAATCGAGCCGAATTGGTTCCACATACTGCCCATGGAGTACACCATGATTCCAGGCTCCGAATTCTTCGAGCTGTTGCACTGAGAATGGCTCGCCCTATCCGGCGCTGCTTCGGGCCCTGCTCGCCTCGATGTACCGGATGGCGAACCTTCCGTCGCCGGTGATACCCACAATCTTGTCCTTTCGGTTCTTGGCGGTGTGGACGACCTCGACCAGCCCCCACCCCTCTAGCCTGGCTACCCACTTGGATAGGGTGCCGCGGGACAGAGATCGCTTGGCCTTCTTGTCCCCCTCTCGGTAAGGTTGGTAACCGTCCTGCATCCTAGGGTACAGGTCCTTCATGGGCATGTCCCCCGGAAGGAGTGCGCTGAGGACCCGCTCGTAGTTGGGGTTGCTGAGGACGTCCTCGAGGTGCATCTTGGGCACCCCCAAGGGTAGGACTTTGCCGCTCCCCTTTACCTTCCCCTTGTCGATGTAGTAGGCCTCTCCACCAATCCATATGGATATCATGAAGAGGCCTAGCGAGAGGATCTTGTTGCCGTTGGTAACGTTGAAGAAGTAGTGGTTCTCAGGATTCCTGATGTACAGGTCCATGACCCGGTCCCTGAGCAGCTCGAGGGAGCCGTGAGGGACGACGATCACCTCGCAGGGCCAGTCCACCCGCCGACAAGTCTCCTGGACGCTTCGTACCGACTCGACGATGTCGCTCTTTTCAGTATTGTCATGGTGCTCCTCGATATCTACGTCGGTGACAATGACCACGCCTCCGACCGGGTACACCTTAATGGCGGTCTGGAATGTCGATTCAAGGCCCTTGCCGGCGCTCATGATATGAATGTTCCTGCCCTCCGCCCTCTCCCCATCGCTCTTCATGCACTTCAGGAAATATTTTCCATTTATTAGAAAGTTTTCCAAAGAGAACTATGTCGATGCAGCCGAATCGATGACTTAATGACCGCCAACAACAGAGGCATAAGGTCGGCCAACTGGCACATGACCGAGGCGTGCAACTACCGTTGCAAGTTCTGCTTCTTCCACCGGGTCGGCGAGAGGCCGGCCACGGCGGAGGACGCGGGGCGCATCCTCGGTCGCCTGAGGTCGATGGGCATAGAGAAGATCAACCTGGTGGGCGGGGAGCCGTTGCTACATCCCCACATTGTGAAAATCTGCCACACCGCCAAGGAGCTCGGTTTCGTCGTAGGCATGACCTCGAACGGCTCGCTGATAACCGACGAGCTCCTCGACCGCCTTCAGGGCAGCGTGGACTGGTTCGGCATATCCATCGACTCCGCCGACGAGGCCGTGGAAGCTCGACTGGGCCGGGGTGCAGGGGACCATGTGGCCAGGACGAAGAAGGTCTGCTCGCTACTGAAGTCCCGGGGAATCAGGCTCAAGGTGAACTCCACCATCACCTCCCTGAACTGGGGCGAGGACCTTCGCCCGCTAATAACTGAGCTCGGGCCGGAGCGGTGGAAGGTCTTCCAGTTCCTCCACATCCGTGGACAGAACGACGCCTTTGCCGGGGAGCTGAGCGTCCGGCAGGAGCAGTTCGAGGGGTTCAGGCTGCGCAACCGGGACATCTCTCTGGCTGGGGGCCACACCCCCGTCTTTGAGTCTTCACAGGACATGCTCGGCTCTTACATGATGGTGTCCCCACAGGGCAGCCTGATCGTCAACACCAGCGGGTCCTACGAGACCATGCCCCTGAGCGTGGGAATGGAGAAAGCCGACCCCAATATTATTGATGTAGAAAAATATCTGGGCCGCGGGGGAGTTTATGACTGGAAGTGACCGCGTCCACTTCATCACCATCGGCCGCTCCAAGGAGCACGTTCAGAAGTGCATCGACCAGCTCGGCATCTCCGCCATGGTGGTCTTCACCTCAAGCGCCATGATGGAGGAAGTGAGCAAGTTCTGCACCAAGTGCGAGGGTGAAGGGGTCAACGTGCTGGACATTGTCGAGGTTGACCCCTTCTCCCCAACCGCGGTGGACGACATCGTCCGGGCCGCGCTGACCGCCTACGCCGCCCACTCTGGGGCGGGGAAGGTGGAAATCGTCTCCGGCCTGACCGGCGGTACGAACCTGATGGCCGTTGGCATGGGCCTCTTCTCGCTCATCAAAGGCCTCCCCTGCCACTATGTCCTGGATAGGGCAGAGGACAACATCCTGCCCATCGATGTGTTCGTGCGCATGAGTGAGCTGAGCTCGAAGGCGGAGATGGAGTCGTTCTTCCTGGAGGGCGGAAGATGACCTCCAGCCTGTACTACTCGAACCTGGGAGTTGACGACCGCGACGTCGTTAACTTCCGCAACCAGGTCCACCACTCCCTCAGGGAGTTCAACGACTACCTCGAGAGGGCGATGGAAAGGCTCCGGCAGAGGGACTACTCGTATGACATCAAGATCGGGAGGGTCGAGCTGTACCTGCCCGCCTCGACCAAATGGCCGTCCCATGGAGCGCCCACGGGCTCCTTCTTCCTCGATAAGGGCTGCGTGGCATCACTGGACCTGCTGAGCGCCGACCCCAAGAGGAAGGTCCTGGCCGTAAGGACGGCACCCCCCGGCATCGACCACATCTACCTCAGGGACGGGGAGGAGGTGAGGTCGGTGAACGTCGACGTCAGGGCCCACGTCGAAACCATACTGCCACGGATCGAGGAGGACCGTGAGGATGAAGCCCTTGACTTCTTGTGCTACCAGGCGGACCGCCTTTACGACGGTAACAACGGTAGGGGGCCTCGGGTCCTGAGGGCCAACCGGGAGAAGGAGACCCTCGAGCTCGACGGCGTGCCCGTCGGGCCCACGGTTAGGGCCAGGGCGGACGTGAATGTGGTGAAGCAACAACTGCTCGCCATCCAGGAGCTGGCCACTCGCCCGAAGGAGCACCACATCCCCCTGCTCCGCCTCCTGCTACGGTCACGGGACGTCGAGTGGAAGGGGTTCGAGCCGGCCCGTCCGAAGCAGTTCTTCGTGCTCACGGATGAGCAGATCGACGGGTGCCAGGAGCAGCGCGACTTCGTCGCAACCGCCTTATCTACGCCTGACTTCGCTATACTCGAAGGGCCGCCGGGCTCGGGGAAGACCACCACCATCATCGAGCTCATCATACAGCTCGTCAGGTCCGGCAAGCGTGTCATGGTCGTCGCCTCGACCCACGTGGCGGTAGATAACATCCTCGAGAGGCTCAGCGAGGAGAGGCCGGAGGGCACCCTGCTGGACCGATTCGGAATAATCCCTCTACGCATAGGCAAGGAATCCGTGGTCTCCGAGCGCATTAGCAAGTATTGCTTAGACAACGTCGTACGGACCCAGAGGACGAAGATGCGGGACCGCCTCGAGGCCATGAGGTCCCGCACACCGGCGCAGCAGAAGTGGTACGACGCCCTGTGCCAGGAGAGCAACAGTTCTGAGCTCTTGTCCAGCATGTGCCTGGACATGGCCAACCTGGTGTGCGGGACGACCATCGGGATCCTTCGCGCGCCGTCGATCACTGCGGCGGCCGACGGGAGCCCCCCGTTCGACTACCTAGTCCTGGACGAGGCGTCGAAGACCACCTTCCAGGAGTTTTTGGTGCCGGCTCTGCACGCTAGGCGGTGGGTCCTCTCCGGAGACACCAAGCAGCTCGCGCCGTATGTGGAAGAGAGCAACATAGTGGACAACCTGAGGTCGATCGGGGAGCGCTTCGAAGTCGATGAAGCGGTCAAGATGGCCTGCCTGGCTACGTTTGATGCCACGATCGCCAGCAATAGGAATGGCCGGGGTGCCCCGGAACCAGCATCGCTGCTGCTTGTCGAGGACGGCTCCCCCGCCCTCGGGCTCATCCGTAACCAGATCGAGGGAGTCCGGGGTCTTCTTCGAGCTGACAGGGAGAACGATGCGGCCAAGCGATTCAAGTCCCTCGCCGCAGTGGTGGCTACCGAGGAGCCAAACGATGCGATCAGCCGGGCCAGGATAGCATCGGCTGCGCTGGTCGTCGCCCCGCAGTCACTTCGGGGGAGCATCTCCGAGTACATGCCCCCGGGTCACCGGCAGGTTGACCAGGCAGGGGGTGGGAAGGCCAACCGCTCAAGGGAGGAAAGGGGCTGGGAGGAGGAGATCGCCTGGAGGCTGAGCCGCATGTACGAGGTACAGGACCAGGACGCCAGGTACGATGGCTACAGGTTTGAGATCGAAGCCCTGCTGCCTTACTGTCTCGACGCCCCGGGGACCCCGGATGGCCGGGGGCGGTCGGCGTCGGCCCAGATAAGCAACGGCATCGAGGGGATACGCCGTATCGCCCTGCCCTCGGTGCTGAACCTCCTGATGGACGGATTCGAAACGAAGCGGCAGAAGAGCAGGTTGGAGGTCGCCCTATTCAATGGACTCCCCGAAAGGGTGCTGGACTCCCGCCGGGTGCTCCTCACCTATCAGCACCGTATGCACCCGGAGATTTCCGCCTTTCCCCGTGCCCGGTTCTACGACGAGAAGGCTCTGAAGGACGGGCGGGACATGGGGGCCAAGAGGGCTTGGAGCTACAAGGGCTTCGGCCACCGGTGCACCGTGTTGAACGTCAGGCCAAACAAGGAGGAGGTCTCGGGGGACGGGGCCAACTTCAACAGGGCGGAGGTCGACCTGCTCACCAGGTACCTAAATGACCTGCTGAAATGGACAGAGAAGAACCCCAAAAAGGAGGGGCCGTGGACGGTGGCCCTACTGACCTTCTACAAGGGGCAGGAAAAGCTCCTCAGCAACATGGTCAGGAGCGAATTTGAGGCCGAGGGGAAGCGCTACTTCGATCTCGCCAGGTACAACGTAGACCTGCAGGTCTGCAATGTGGACCGCTTCCAGGGCCACGAGGCCGATGTGGTGTTCCTGTCCTTCGTCCGTTCTTGGCAGCATCACCGTGGAATAGGCTTCCTCGACAACTCCAACCGCTTGAATGTGGCCCTCACTCGGGCCAGATACCAGATGGTCGTCCTCGCCGACACAAGCCTGTTCGTGAGGAAGGGGACGCCAGCCCTGAGGGGCTTCATGGAGAGCTTCCAGGGTGACATCAACTACAGGAGGCAGAGCGATGATCGTGCTTACTAGAAGACTCAAAGTCGAATCTTACGAAGTGTCTATGGTTGTGGGCAGGAAGGATCCCAAGAGGGAGGACATCCTTTCCTTCCTGAGGCTGATGAGCGAACGGTACGGGGCCATAAACGCCAGGGAGGCCAACCTCGACTTCTTCATGGAGAAGATTGAGGACCACGCCTACGGTCCAAGGTGGCTCTGGTCGATGTACAACTACGGGTACATCACGCCGGCTAGGGAGCGCCGCGGCGAGGAAATCGACTTCCAGAATGAGGTATTCAACCTGACCCCCTTCGGACAGGAGGTCGTCAACAACGGCGTGGTCTACCTGCCCCAGAGCGGCAACTTCGTGGCCCACGTCACCGACGACCCTCTGATGAAGGGGATGGAACTCCTTGCGCTAGTGCCCCTGGAGGAGCCGACGGTCGGTAAGCAGTGGAACGCCGACGAGCGGGCCATGAGGGAGAGGTCTGCCACCGATCCGAAGTCCGTGGCGATCCCGGCTGCGCTCAAGGGCCTCGGTTCGGGGGCCACAGTGGAGCTGCCCGCCCAGGGGAGGGAGAAGCAGCTCATTATCGAGATCAAGGGAAACGCGTACTCGTCGGAGGCCAAGCTAGATGCCAGCCTGGAAATAAGGCTGTCCCCCGGTGACCAAGCAAATATGGCGCTGGTCCTGGAGGGCGACAAGAGGGTCGCCCTGGATCTGCCCTGTCCGTTGACCTACGAGATTGTCGTGAGTGAGGTCGCAAAGGAGGCAAAGCTCGAGCTCGACGACGACCTGCAGAACGTATTGGTCTCCCTCGATGAGGTAGGGGACAAGGAGCTGCACACTATGCGGAGGGAGCTGCCGGACCTCGAACTCGAGTTCCCCGGGCTGGGGGAATTTATAGCCAAGTTCACCGAGGACCTCCCCCTTCGCCCTAGGTCCCTCAGCGACGCCTCGAGGTGGGCCTCCAAGCTGATGCTTGAGGA
>MVRB01000068.1 GCA_002067635.1 Methanomassiliicoccales archaeon PtaU1.Bin030
AGCCACTCGCCCGCTCTCAGCACGCTGAAGTTGTCTCCCAGCTTGTACGCGAGCATCCCTCGGACCAGCGCGTCCAGCGAGATGCCTCGGTCCTTGTGCCGGCCGATGACGGCCGGCAGATCGAGGCGTTCATACCAATCATCGACCATCAGCATGGTGCCGATGGAAAACGATTTATTGTCGTTCGGCGTAAGCTGAGTCGTCCTCAGCTTGGTCTGTTTTCTCACAAACTCAGAATAGGTTGAGGACACTTTTTATTACTCTCGGTCCTCCGCTTTTCAGCGGAGGCCAGCATGAACATCCTCAACAATACGAGTTTTATTTAATTCAGCCCATTGTCAAAGTCAAGATGCAAGACGCCAATACGTTGAGTAGGGCAGCTCACATGGGCCTGCTTGATGAAGTTGATGGAAAGGCTTTGGGCTGCCATCACCGCATCAATGGTGTCTCTCCTGGATGGTAATAGGAAAGGGGTTAGTTCAGCCCTGAATGTTGTGGCTGTTCTTGTCCCCTCTCCCGATTCCCTTGTATACGAAACCCAGTTCAATGTATTTGTCTGGTTCTACAACATTGCGGCCATCGATTATGACGGGATTTTTCTGACCGGTCAGATCCTTGATCCTTGCTGGATCAAGATCGAAATAATTAGAGTGGGCGGTCAATATAGCAATGCAATCCGCCCCTCTCACAACTTCATCTATATCCCTGCACAGTTCCACATCCGGATAACTTAGCACGTGTGGATCGTGAACAGTTACCTTAGCTCCGGCTTCCAGTAGCAAGTCCCGATATGTCTCTGAGGGTGGATTTCTAGCGTCGTCCGAATCATTGATAAAGGCCCAGCCCAGCATGGCAACGTTCGAACCCTTTATGCTCTTGCCAATGCGGTCCAGCGCGCTCACCGTCAGGTTAAACATATGCCTTGGCATAAAATCATTGACCTTTCTGGCAAGAACGTATATCGATTCGGCTCCCTGAGGATAATCTAGATTGCTGCCACGGACCTTCACGCCTCGTTCTAGGTGGTATGTGTCCTTTGTCAAGCAGTGGCCACCTACGCCAGCACCCGGCCATAGAATGGCTCGTGTGATTCCTTCCCCCTTCAAGCTATCGATGCCTGCTCTCACATCATACACGTTCACGCCCATTGCTTCGCAATAGAGCGCCAGCTGATTGACGGCTGCGATCTGGAGGTCCCTGAATGTGTTCTCAGCGGTTTTTGTAACCTCCGCTGCGGTGGCCGTCATCTTGATTATCTTGCCTTTCGTCAGAACGGGAGCATAAAGTTCGACCGCTCGCTGAGTGCTTGCTTCATTGATGCCTCCAACGATCCGATCGTGTTCCTGGATGTTCTTAAGGAGACGCCCTACCATGACCCTCTCGGGTGCATGTGCCAATGCAAAGTCCTCCCCTGCGACGAGCCCTGACTCCTCTTCAAGAATCTGTCGAGCCATTCCGTCAGTGGTGCCCGGGGTGATGGTCGATTCCAGAACCACCAGCATGCCTGGTTGTAAATATTTTCCTGCATTACGAATGCCCTCGTTCAGAGCTCCGAAATCGGGCTCGAGGTCCTTTGGGTTCGCAAAGGGCGTCTGGATGGCCAAAGTCACTGCATCCATCTCAGAGATCCTTGAAAAGTCAGATGTGCACTTGAACTTCTCGGCCTTCACAACTTTAGATAGCAGCTCCTCAAGTCCTGGCTCATTGCCCTTCAAGGGACACTCTCCCCTGTTCAGCATGTCGATCTTATACCCAGAGGAACTGGATGCCCGTTGAAATCCTAGAACAAGGTCGAATTCTTGGACATCGGCGAAAAGGGCCGCAGCGGGAATTCCCACATATCCCATACCGATCACACCAATCTTCCTTATGGGCCCTCTCTTCATCAACAATGACTGCAGTTTATCCGTCATAACAAACCAACTCATGCAAATCTATCTAACATTATATGCACGCGTTAATGCGCTTACCAACGACCCTTCATAACATATTCGCTCAGAGATATAATTCTGTCCCTTGATTCGTTCCACTGTCCTTGGACGGTTTAAAACAAACTCTCTTTTATAATCTTTGGTATGGCCACAATTGGGAAGGAACCAAGATGAATTTTTGACCCCTAGTTCCACCATTGACCTCATGGAAAACCCGGGCTTTGTGGGGCCGAGGATGGGGGCATAAGAGAGATTAACCCTCTAACCAACCGCCTACAGGGGCTGACCCACCATCGCTGGCTCGTAACGGCTTCTTGAAGGGGTTGACCTGAGATCGAACATGCTGCTCCGTCGAGACGGAGAAGGCGGTCATCCCTTTCGATCGGCCTTGTCACTGACACTCCAACCAACCTGCGTCGTTGGGATCGACGTTGGCAGGCTCATCATCTCGCGGGATGCAAAGGTGAACAGGGGATAGGTAACTTGTCTCAGGTTGCGCACCTACTTGACAAAAGCTTAAGAAACAGTTACCACACTCTCCGGAACATGCTGAGGATGGGCGTTATCGGCGTTGGCTCGATGGGACAGAACCATGCGAGGATCTATGCCGAGATGGGGTGTTTGGAGGGCGTGTACGACGCCTTCGCCGAGTCCGCACAGAGGATCTCCAGGAAGCTGGACACCACGGCCTACCCGGATGTCATCTCCCTTTTGGAGAAGGTCGACGCACTGAGCATCTGCACGCCCACCACGACCCACTACGAGACGGCAAGGCAGGCCATTGAGATGGGCAGGTCCGTGCTGGTGGAGAAGCCCTTCACCGGCGATGTCGACAGGGCCAGGGAGCTTTGCGAGATGGCTGAGGACAAGGGGGTGGCATTGGCATCAGGATTCGTGGAGCGGTTCAATCCCGTCGTCGAGGCGACAAAGAACTCGCTGGCGTCGGGGCGGTTCGGGAGCGTGGTGTCCATCGCCTCCAGGAGGGTCTCCTCATTCCCATCCCGGATTAGGGACGTGGGAGTGGTCATGGACCTTGCCATCCACGATATCGATGTTATTCGTCACCTCTCCGCCAAGAGCATAGAGTCTGTATACGCCCTCGGAGGGAAACTGGCCAACGACCGCTTCGAGGACCATGCGGTGATCCTTCTGGAGCTGGAAGGCGGGGCCACTGGGATGGTGGAGGTTAACTGGCTCACCCCCATGAAGGTCCGTAACGTCACCCTCACCTGCTCCAACGGCCTGGCCCAGATGGACTACATCGACCAGAGCCTGAGGTTCTCGACGGCCAACATGATGGGTGTGGACCTCGCCAACATGTCCCAGATACCGATGGAGCTGGACACCCACCATGTGCTGGTGCGCAAGGAGGAGCCTTTGAAGAGAGAGCTGGCCTCCTTCATGCATGCTGTGGAGACCTCGACCCGCCCGGACTCCGACGGCTGGAACGCCCTCGCCAACATCTCCGTGGCATCCGGTGCCCTGGCATCCATGAGCAGGGGCTGCCGCGTAGACCTCTGAAGTGTTTTGCCAGGACCGTCACGTATCGTTATCATGCTACGGTCCTACATCCTAGTCCTTTTTATGCCTGGGCGGTATACATCTGGTCCATCATGTTGGTCAGTGTGGTCCTGAACATTATGAACGAGGAGAGGTACATCGCCGATCTGCTCGACAGCCTCGTGATCCAGGAGCAGCCCATAGAGATAATCGTGGTGGACGCTGATTCCAAGGACCGTACACGTGACGTGGTGAGCAAGTTCGTAAAAAAGTATCCGTTCATCAAGATGTACGTGCATCCAGGGACCAGGGGCGAGAGCACCAACTTCGGCATATCTCAGGCCACAGGGGACGTGATCGCTTTCACCGGAGGGGACGATCTCGCCAACCCCAACTGGATCAGGGAGCTACGCAGGAGCTTTTCCGAGGGCGCGGACATCGTCGCTGGCCGCTCCATCATGATCGGGCTGAAGGCCTGGGAGGACCTCGATCGGGTCGAGCTGTACCATAGGGGATACGATGCCTCCTATCCCTCGGCGAACATGGCCTTCCGCCGGGAGGTCCTGAAGAAGGTGGGAGGGTTCGATACGTGGTTCATAACCGCTGAGGACATAGACCTAAACTTCAGGTCCATCGATGCTGGATATTCAATAACCTGGAACCCCGAGGCCATCGTCTACCGAAGGACCAAATCCACGGTCTACGGTTTCTTCCACCAAGCGTTCTGGAACGGGGCGGGAAGGAAGCAGCTTACGCTTAAGCATGGGAGCCTGTGGGACCGCTACGACCCCCTCCGCATGTTCAAGCAGAAGATGACCTTCTGGGCCCTTGTGCGGTTAGCGGTTGCGCTGATGGGATACGTTGGTTTCAAGGTCTTCTCGGACAAGGGGCCGTACGGCAAGAAGAAGCCATAACCAAGAAAGATGTGAATTTGACAACCAGACCCTGGCCATTATAAATGAGCACCGCCTTATGAAGGCTGGGTCTACCTTGAGATTGAGCGTCATTATCCCCACACTGAATGAGGAAGAGTGCATCGGTCAGGTGATCGATGATGTGAACGCCAGCCTCCAGGACAAGGGCTTTGATTATGAGATCATGATAGTGGACGGCAGGTCCACGGACCGTACCAGGGACATCGCCAGGGAAAAGGGGGCTATGGTGGTCGAGGAGCCGCGGAAGGGATACGGCAGGGCCTACAAGACCGGCTTCGAGAATGCCCGAGGAGATATTATCGCCACCCTTGATGGCGACTGCACCTATCCTACGGAGAGCATCGTTCCTCTGATGGAGATGCTGGACGAGGAGGATCTGGAGTTCATCACCACCGACCGCTTCGGGCACATGGAGGAAGGGGCGATGAGCAACATGCACAAGATAGGGAACCTGGCTCTATCCTTCACCACCCGGCTACTTTTCGGCCGGATCATCAGGGACTCCCAGAGCGGGATGTGGGTGTTCCGACGGGAGGCGCTGAGGAAGATCAACGTGGAGGCGGACGGGATGCCTTTCTCGGAGGAGATCAAGATCGAGGCTTTCCGAAAGCTTCGATCACGGGAGGTCATGATAGTCTACCGCCGTAGGGTGGGAGAGGTCAAGCTGTCGTCCTGGAAGGATGGCTGGAACAACTTCAAGTTCCTTTGGACAAAAAGGTTCTTCGGTCCTCGAGACAGGTCCTTGCGATCCTGAACGTCTCCCTAAGGCTGTCCTTGACCTTGGCGTTGTAGATGCTGGCCGCAGGGTGGTAAGCGGGGATGAGCAACTTTTTGCTGCCCCTGATGGTTATTTCCTGAGGCCTGTTGACCTCATCCCTCATCTTTACGTCCCGCCTCAGGAGGTCACGCGCTGCGGAGCGGCCCAAGGTTATGATCACCTTGCGGTCAGCCAGCTCCTCCTCGAGAAAGGGGAAGCAGGCGTCCATCTCCTCCTGGGTCGGGGCGCGGTTGCCAGGCGGGCGGCACTTAACGGTGTTGGTTATGTACACCATGGGCCGGGACAGGCCTTCCTCTTCCAGGAGGCGGTCCAGCAGCTTCCCTGACCTTCCCACGAACGGCCTTCCCTCCTCATCCTCCTTGGCCCCCGGGGCCTCTCCGACCAACGCCAGGGGAGAGCGGGGGTCACCGTCGGGCATCACCAGTCGGGCCCGTCCCTCGCAGAGCCGGCACCGCCGGCAGTCGTTCTCCGGCCTCATCGCCTCAGGATCTCTTCTGCGGTGACCAGCGAACTGAGCCTCACGTCGATATCACGGAGCTTGGCCTCACCGCCCTCCTGCCTGTTCACCACGCACAGCACGTCCTCCACAATGCCTCCCGCGGCCCGGACGATACCGATGGCCTCGACCACCGAGCCAGCGGAGGTGATGACGTCCTCCACCATCAGGACTCGCTCCCCGGCCTCCAAGGAGCCCTCGATCATCTTCTGGGTCCCATGGTCCTTCTTGTCCCTGCGCACCATGATGTACGGGACCTTGGTCCTGAGCGAGAGGGCCACGGCCAGGGGTATGGAGCCCAGCACCACTCCCGCGATCTTGTCGTACCTCAGGCCCCTCAGCTGGACCTCCCTCGCCATCTCGTCAGCGATCGTCTCCAGCACATCTGGGTCTGTGCTCGCCTTCTTTATGTCGATGTAGTAGGGGCTTTTCTTTCCTGACGCCAGCGTGAACTCGCCGTACATCAGGGCCTTGCATCGGACCAGTACCTCCTTTACTCTAGCGTGCAATTTCACCACGGCTCCTTCTTCTTTCCGAGCTTGAACCCAATTATGTTGACGCTACGGTGGAGGAGGGGGACGAAGACCAGCAGGGCCACGAGAGCTACCACGGCCTCACCACTGAGATAGTGGGCCGAGAGCCAGGCGGGATAGGTTAGCGCGGTCAGCCCCAATGCCCCGATGACGAAATCGTACTGGTCCAGTCCCGGGGCCTTCTGCCCCCTCTCCATACCCAGGCGGCGTTTGATGAATGCCCCTGCCATGTCCCCCAGGAGGGAACCCAGGGAGAGGGAGAACACCACCCCAATGGGCATTAGCCCCAGGCCCCACCTCCAGCTTTCCGAAGCGTCGAGGGACATGGTCAGGATGGCCAGGAGGAGCCCCAGGGACGTACCCGCCGAGACACCTCCGACCAGGCCTCTCCAAGTCTTACCATCGCCCAGGATACGCTTTCCCCTCCAGCTACGTCCAAAGTCCACAGGGGTCCCTCCACCGAACAGCACCGCTGCGGAGTTCGGGAGCAGTGCGGGCAGGAACAAGAATATGCCGCTGGTGGCGGACACTAGGAGGTCCATGAGGCAGGAATGACCATCCCGTAGATTAGCATTGCCCACCGTCGGAGGTATCCGACCGTGAATACAGCCCTTCACGTGGAGTTAACGCAAATTTGGCGGGATCTAGGAAGAGACATTACCGGGAGGTTGTGGAAAAGGAAGGCCGGAGCCGGTGAGGGCTTCCAAGGCCAGTTGAATTTTTTATACCGCCCTTTGCTCGTCCGGTTATGATCAATGAGCTATGGGATCGTCCTTGCTTCCCCGTTCTTTTCGTAGAGCAACGGGGAAGATCGGAACCACGGTCCGTCCCAAGGACTCGTTGAGCACCTGCGCCATGGCCAGATAGAAGGCCAAGGCACCGGTGAGCAGGCCGAGGTGTCCAGCGATGCTCTTGATGTCCGATGAGACCAAGGCTTCCGATGCTGCAAGCAGGAAGAACACAATGGTCAGGGTCAGGAAGACCATCTGCATGATCCTGTTCGTGTTGAGGGTGCCGACGGTCAGGAAAGCGGAGAATATGCCCCAGAGGAGGAAGAAGCATGCCATGGCCTCTGTTGTCTCCGCGCCCGACAGGCCCATAATGGGGAACAGGAGGATGGCGACAACGGCCAACCAGAAGGCGCCGAAGGAGATGAAAGCGGTAGTGCCGAAGGTATTGCCCTTCTTCCATTCCATCACCCCGGCCATCATCTGTGCTGAGCCTCCGAACACCATTCCCAGGGCCAGTATCGCAGCTCCCAGGGAAATATATCCAGCGTTGTGCAGGCTTAGCATCATTGTGGTCATCCCAAAGCCCAAGAGGCCCAGGGGTGCCGGATTCGCGGTGCGGTCCCGTACTGTGATCTCGTTCTCCTTTGTGCTCATGAAATTCGGTGAGCGCCAGGCGCTATGATTAATAAAATTACCGCTACATATTGAAGAAAATAATAATGTCGATCCGCTTTCAATCGTTCTTCCTTCGAACAAAGAAGTTCAGAACATCGTTTACCACGGTGGAGGACGTGTTGACCTCCAGGCGGTCGGAGAACTGGTTCGCCCGCCGGTCAAGGATGACGGCCACCCCCACATCGGTCTCCGTGCGTATGAGCCGACCTATCGCCTGAAGCAGCTTCCTGGTCACGGGTGCCTTCACTGTGTACTCCCAACCCCGTCCGAACCTTACCTCGTAGTAGTGCAGCAGTGCCCGTTGCTTGGCCGTTGGCTTCGGGTAGGGAATGCCCGCCAAGATGGCGACCTCCAGCTCCTTGTCCGGGAAATCGATCCCCTCGCTGACCCTTCCCCCCATCACCGCCAGGAGCACCGCGCCCTCGGGGGAGCCCTTGAAGCGACCCACCTCCTCCATAAGATCGCCCTGGCCCATACCACGCCTCTCCGTGTACACGGTCCTATGTAAACGGGACAGAAGGCCATCGTCCAGGAACCGGTCCATGAGGGCATACGACGGGAAGAAGACCACCGTGTTCCTGTCCAATACGTTGCACAGAGAGACCGTGTGGTCCTCCATCCGCCGTATTATCTCCTCGTCCTTCACAATATCCTCGTACCTCGTTGTGACATCCTCGAGATAGAACACCTTGCGGTTCTCGGGCGGGAACGGGGATGGGAGGGTCATCAGGGGCGTTCCCTTCGGCAGGCCGGTGGAGTCTCGGTACTCGTTCAAGGGGCGCAGCGTGCCTGACATGTGCACCGAGGCGTGGCATTCCGATAACGCCCGGCAAGCCAGCCCCGGGTCCATGCAGTAGGCCTCGAACGCAGGGTTGTCACCACCCACAACCAACTTCACATAGCACTCCTCATCCAGCTCCAGCCAGAACTGGAGGAAGCCCCCCAGGGAGTGAAGGTAGGACCGTGGGAGCCGTCCGCTCTTGCGCTTTTCCTCCCTTATCATCTCCCCATACGCCATCAACGATCTGGCCATGTTGAGAAGCCCTTTGGTGGTTGTGGTGAAGGCGCTCATCAGCCCCTCTTCGAGGAAAGGAGGAGGGATCAGGCCATCATCCTCTATGAGGAACTCCTCCAGGGCCTCCCGCAGCCTCCTGCGGCAAGCCTCCACCATGTCCAGGGAGCTTACCCCTTCGGCGATCTCGGGGTCCCCCTGCTCGTTCGCCTCCTTGGCCACCAGGTCCAGGAGTCGAGTGGATAGCGAGACCGAGCGTATCTCCCGGGCATACTCGAGCAGGTTATGGGCCTCGTCCACGATGACCACGGCATCGGAGATGGGGATGTTCATCCAGTCGAGGAGATTGTGCCTTATGAAGGGCATGAAGAAGAATGCATAGGGGGCTGTCACCACGTTGGCCTTGGGCAGGAGGTCCTTGATGAGCTCGTGAGGGCACAAGCCCAAGCCTTCGCAATATGTGATGAACTCCTCCACCGTGGGGAGCTCCTCCCTGAAGTAGTGCTCCACGTCGGTGAAGTCGGTGGACAGGACGGCCTCGTAGAACCTGCACCCACCAGTCTTTCCCGCCCTTGACCTTGCCTTCTTCTCCGCGCACAGCTTGGACAGCTCCTCAGGGGTGCCGCCCCGAAGATCAGGGTCCCTTTGGATCAGCGGGCACGTGCTCTGCCGGCCCTGGAGGCCTACGCCCAGGACCGGACGGGACCTATTGATCTTCCTCAGCTCCAGCATGACCTGCCGTTGCTGGGAGTTGGTCCGGGTGAGGTAGATGACCTTCTTATCCTGCTTCAGCGCGGCCTGCAGAGACCCTGATAGGGCACAGATGGTCTTGCCCGTCCCCGTACCCGACTCCACCACAAGATGCCCCCTCGAACGGACACAGGTGGATATGGCATTGACCAATTCCATCTGGTGAGGCCTTGGAGCATAGGGGAACAGGTCCATTCAGGCACTCAGCCCTGAATGGAGGATATGTTATTTTCGGTAAGAGGAGCGAAAAACCGCTTGGGGGCTCAGTCCACCCTGCTCCTCTGCCAGGCTTCCTCGCCCAGTTCATCGTATACGGACAGCTGACCGGTCACGTCTCCTTCCAGGGAGCCGCTGTCATCGATAAGCTCATAGATGCGCTCCTTTCGGAAAAGCCAATAGTGGATCCTCCATTCCCTTCCGTCATAGAGCGTGGTCTCCTCCCTCTCCGTGGTGAGGATCCCAGTGTCCTCTAGCATGTAGAACGCGTCCCTGTCCTCAGGCTCCAAAATGTTATCGATTATCCTCTCGCTGTAACCGAAGAAGTTGAGAATATGTTGGGCCATCTGTTTGGCTTGATCATCAGGCATGCCTTCCTTATCGATCCCGTTCCTTATGGCAAGGGTCAGCTCATCCAAGGTCAGAGTGGTATCGTGGGCCATCTTATCGCTTTTCATCATCGTTTTACCTTCCAATGGGATATCTGGCTAAACTGTTATCATTTAGAGTACCGATGCTTTGGTAGCGGTCATATAAACAGTTTGAGAGATATTTATCGTTTCGGAGAACGATTGTTCCCTCCTCTGTTCCTGAGCTGTACCTTGCATAGGTCCTGCTGTTCTTTCTGAGCGAGCGGTATATAAACACGGAGGGTCTCAATACCAAATGTGATTCCAAGATGATCGCAGAGTTCAGCGTAGTGCCTATAGGTGTGGGAGAGTCCCTGAGCACATATGTGGCAGAGTGCCTCAAGATCGTCGAGAAGAGCGGTCTTAGATACCAGCTGACGCCGATGGGCACGATCCTGGAGGGGGACTTCCACAAGGTCATGGAGACCATCGGCCTGTGCCACCTGAGGGTCCGGTCTATGTCCAGGAGGGTGACGACCACGATCCGCTTGGATGACCGGGAGACGCATACGGATGAGATGTCGAGGAAGGTGAGGAGCGTGAGAGAAAAAATGGGAGATTGAGAAAGGGTTTCAGATCTGGAGGTAATCCCTGTTCCCGATGTCACTGAGCTTGATGAAGCGGACCTCCTCGAACCCCTTTATCGCAGCCAGCTCCTTCACTGTGTCATCGGTGACGGGATCGTCCACGGATACCAGCATAAGAGCCCTTCCTCCTCTCTCATCCCGCCCCAGGCCCATACGCGCGATGTTTATGTCTCGGCTCCCCAACGTGGTGCCGATGCGGCCGATGATCCCCGGCACATCAGCGTGGACGGACATGAGGAAGTCACCTTCGAGGGGCATGTCGAGATCGTAGTTGTCGATCCCCAGGAGGCGAGGTTCGGACCCCGGGAAGGCCGTGCCACGAACCTCTCTCTTGACCCCGTTGGACTGCAGGGAGATGGAGATCATGTTGACGTAGCGGTCGGACTCCTCGACCTTGGACTCCACGACCTGGATCCCTTTTTCCTTGGCAATTATCTCGGCATTGATTATGTTGGGCTGTTCCCCGGAAAGGTTGGACAGCACACCCATGAGGGCGGAGACGGTCAGCATCTTCGAGTCCACAGTGGCCAGGTCGCCGTGGACAGTGACCTGCAGCTTGGCCACGGGGGCATCGGTGAGCTGCACGGCGAACGCTCCCAGGCGCTCTGCGACGGAAATGAACGGCACCACCTTGGGGTCCATCCCCCGAACCGGGGCATTGACGGCGTTGGATATTCGCTTGTCCACCAGGAACATCTTCACATGCTCAGCCATCTCCGCGGACACCTTCTCCTGGGCCTCCCTGGTGGAAGCACCGAGGTGCGGAGTGACCACGATGTTGTCCAAGGTTAGCAGGTTGGAACCCGTAGGTGGTTCCTTGGAGAATACATCTAGGGCAGCGCCAGCTATCTTCTTGTCCCGGAGAGCCTCGTACAGGGCTTCCTCGTCGATCAGTTCCCCTCGGGCAACATTAAGGATTATGGCGGTAGGCTTCATCTTGGCGATCAGCTCCCTGCTGATAAGATGGTGGGTGCTGGGAGTGAGGGCCGCATGTATGGTGATGACGTCCGCCTCCTCTATCACCTGCTCCAAAGGCATGAGCCTTACACCGAGCTTGACGGCTACCTCTGGCGGGATATAGGGATCGAACCCTATCAGCTTCATCTGGAAGGACTTGGCGCGCTTGGCCACCTCCCCGCCTACTCTGCCGATGCCCACGATGCCCAGGGTCTTCCCGTTCAGCTCGAAACCGGTGAACTTGGAACGCTTCCATTCACCTTTCTTCAGGGATGCGTCCGCCCATACGATGTTCCGGGCCAGGCTCATCATCAGCGCCATGGTATGCTCTGCGGCGGAGATGATGTTGGCCGCGGGAGTGTTCATGACCAGTATGCCCTTTCGAGTGGCAGCCTTGACATCCACGTTATCGACGCCTACGCCAGCCCTTCCCACCACCTTGAGGTTCTTGCCAGCCTCTATCACCGCTGCATCCACCTTGGTGCCGGACCGGATGATCAAGGCATCATAATCGCCGATTATTTTGATCAGTTCGTCGTGAGCAATGCCCGGCCTGATGTCCACTTGGACCTGACCGCCGCTCTTGAGCATCTCCAAGCCTTCCTTCGAGAGCTCGTCAGTGACCAACAGTTTTATCATTTCATCGCCTCCAGGACCTCGTCCATTCTCTTCAGTAGCTCGCGTATCTCCGCTACGGTCAGGTCCCCCATGTGGCCTATCCGGAACGTCGTTTCCTTTATGTTGCCATAGCCATTAGATATTTCGCAACCGCGCTCCTTCAAGCCCTTGTTGAGCTTGCTGAAGTCGATGTCGCCGCGGTTCAAAACAGTAATGGTATGGGACATGTAACCAGGCTCCGCGAACAGACCATGGTGGGCCATGGCCCATTTGTGGACCTCCTCCGCCATCTCCTGATGACGGCGGTACCGCGCGGCCATCCCCTCTTTTAGGATCCTTTCCAACTGGAAGTCGAGAGCGTACATAAGGGACACGGGGGGAGTGGTGAGGGAGTAGTTCTTGTCGGCCATCTTCTTCATCTGCAATAGGTCGAAGTAGTAGCCCCTGCCCGGTACTGTCTTGGCCTTTTCCAGCAATCTATCGGAGCAGCATATGACGGCTAGACCCGGGGGTAATGCCAATGCTTTCTGGGTCCCGAACACGAGGGCGTCAAGGTCCAGCTCTTTGATCCTGAGGTCGGAGCCATATATCGCCGTGACCCCATCTACGAACATCAGGGGATCGTGCTTCTGACGGACGGCCTCAACGATCTCCCTCACAGGGTTCAGCACACCGGTGGAGCTCTCATTGGCTACTAGGGTCACGGCCTCGATGTCATCGCTGATTTGCCCCTCTAGGTCGGCCGGTTTAATGGCCTTCCCCCACTCCCCATTGAGCTTCTTGACATCTTTGCCGTTCTCCGTGCCAATGCCTTGCCAGCGGTCGCCAAAGGAGCCGTTGGAGATGCCAAGCATCTTGCTCTTCACGCCATTGCGTACGCACGCTTCCAGCAGCCCGGATGCGGATGCGGGGGACAACATTATGTTCATGTCGGTGTCCAGGGTTTTGTGGAGCTTTTCCACTACATTCGCCTGGAGCTGCTCGTATTCCTTGCTCCGATGGGTTATCATCGGCTTGGTCATGGATTCGAGGACCTCCTTTCGGACCTCGACCGGACCTACGGTGAACAGTGTATGATTCAAAGACATCCCCCGGAATAACTTCCAGGACCGCTCAGGCCAGGAGAGTGGGGGACATCTGAGACCGTCCTCCACATCCATATCCCGATCCGCTCACGGTCGACTCCATGCCTAGCACGTGGCCTATCCGGGATGGGTAAGAAAAATCCATTCTGGGTAGCTTGATAGGGCCTGGCATGTTGATTTCCGGTATCATGGAGATACTAATATAAACCTTACGATGACCATGGAAAAGGTCCGACCTGAGTGCCCGAAATCCTATGGTCATGGTCATCAACTTTTTTCTAATCTCGTTGGGCGTACGTTGACCCTAAAGCCTTCCGCCCAGGGTCTTCAGGACCTCCAAGTCCCTCTCGCGAGCTTGCTTCAGGGACTCGATGGGGACCGTCTCTACGTCGAAGATGTCAGAGCATGGGAGCTGGGAGATGGTGTCATCGAGGGTCTGTTCGTCCTCAACGCTCATGACGAACGCAGCCGAGCGCTGGCCGCCAAAGAAGCCTCCGCTCAGCATGCCCTCCTCTTCCATGGAGATGAGCATATCGATGCTGGGCAAGATCTTTTTTTCAAGGATCTCCTTGTTCTCCTCGTCGGTCTTGCCCACGCCTTTCTCGCTCAGGGTCATCAATATTAGGTACTCCATAAACTGTCGCCGAATCATAATGGATCAAGCTATATGATATTCCTTCCTAGGCCCTGAAAGAGGCGCTCATCTCGTCCAGAGCAACGCCTTCTCTGGATTTTGTTAGAGATAGTGTTATCTCAGAGAGAACATGGATAGTACCTTCACGGAAATGGTGCTTAGTAACGCGATCGAGAGTAGAAGGACCGGTAGGGGGGATGGAGCCAATCCGAAGATTGAAGTGCGAGCATGTCACCAGGCCCCGTTCCCGGTTGGCCCTTAAGGAAACGTTCATCCATCTTAATACTTATGTGCTCAGGATCGTCCATCGGGATTTTACAGACCAGCTACGGCCCCTCGCTCTTCACATAAACATTCCCCGATATCAGCTAACCTACTGTCTTTGAATGTAAAAAATGCAGGAGGGGCGATTCCCCCTTCACCCCTCCCTTGGACTCTCGGATCAAGCCTACTCTTGTGCGCCCATTCGACCGTTGGCCCCGGTCTCCTCCCTTACCCTATGCGTATCCAATGCCCAGCCGATCGCCAGAGCAGCTATGGATATGGGCAGGGCGATCACTAGGGAATCGACCACCGTCCACGGAGCTCCCAGGACGGCATCCTGCCCAAAGAGGAACTTGCTAATGCCCAGGGCCTGCGATTCCTTCAGGTGCACAAAAGCCGTCCATAAGAACCAGGAAACGGCTCCCAATCCCATGGACAGCTTCGCTCCCAGGGCCGACGGGTTCTTGCTGAATAACCCATGAACAAAAGCTGGCAGGAAGGCGCAGGCGCACAGGCCCATGAACATGGATGTGGCCCGGGCGATTATGCTTCCTGGCATTATGAATGCCAGCCCCACGCTGAGCACGATCATGATGAGCGTTCCGACCTTGTTGGCCCTCAGCGATGGTAAGGGCAGCTCCGATGCTTTGGTCCTCACACGCTTGATATGGGACCACAGGTCGAAACCTGCAGTGGTTCCCATCGTATGGAAGATGGCGCTCAGGGTGGACATGGCTGCCGCCAGTAATACCAGCATGAAGATGATCACGAACAGGTCGGGCATAGCAGAGTTGATGAACAGCGGCATTATGTTGTCAACATTGCCGTTGGCCGCGGTGATGGCTATCACACCGAGCTTCTCGAAGAAGTACACGTTTGTCAGCGGCCCAACTGTATACACAATGCCGGTAGTGAGCAGGATGAAAAGGCCCCCGATGGGGACCGCCCGGTTGAGGGCCTTGTTGTCCTTGGCGGTCATGAAGCGGACCACCAGCTGCGGCTGCGCAAGGACGCCGATCCCCACTCCCATAATGATGGTGGTCACCAGGACATACCATATCTCCGACCCGAACGTGGGCAGCGCCGTCCAGCTGAACATGCCCTTGCTCGATAGGCCCGCTGGTATCTGCGGGGACAGGTCGCTGAGCTTCGTGAACGCTGTCGCGGGGTCCCCCAGAAGAGAGAACGTGAGGAAGAGAAGGACCACCATTCCCACGAGCATGATGATGCCCTGCATGGCATCTGTGTACATGACTGCGATGAGGCCCCCTGCGATCACATAAACGGCTGTAATCAGAGCGAAGGCCAGAAGAGCGATATTAAAGTCCACACCTAAGGTGGTCTCAACGAACCTTGATCCCCCTATCAGAACGGCAGCGGCATATAGTGGCATTGATACCAATATGACGACAGCCGCAGCGTACTGCATGAAAGAGGATTTGAACCGCTTTCCCATGAGATCGGGGAAGGTCACGGCCTTCAGCTTCTTACCAAGGCTCCTCGTCCTCTTGCCGAAGAAGGCAAAGGCAAGCAGCACACCTACAGCGATGTTCAGCATGGCCAACCATATCAGTCCCATGCCATACTGTGCGGCGATACCGCCGAAACCCACTATCGCCGAAGTGGATATGAAGGTGGCACCGTAGGACAGTCCGATGATCCAGGGGTGTATGTGCCGTCCAGCAAGCATGAAGTCTTCGGAGGCTCTTGTTTTCTTATAACCAAGGTAACCAAGAAGAAGGGTGACGGCAATATAAATGATCGTGAAGATCCAGAACGTGGTAGTATCTACCATTCTATCCCTCTTCTACCTCGTTCCTCTTCCACCAACCATAAAGAACGCATGCTATGGTGAAGCCGATAGCCAATCCATACCCGATCAATATCCAAGGGTCGTCGATGCCCCACATTATTTTTTCCTCCCTCAATCACCAGCGGATATGGTCCAGACTAGAGCTTCCTGTTGGTCCCCTATTCCTCCGGCTTAAATGAATTACAATACAACTATTTTAAGTGTGCCATGCTAGACAGGTGCATGCTAGCATTTATCTCACTGGCATCAAGTGAACTGGGATATCTCCAGCATGCGCGTTCCCGATGCCAGGAGCTTTTCGATGGCCGAATCGATATCTTCTACCCGGATGATGAGGACCGCACATTTGCGGCCCGAGTAAGCATAGGAGTACTCGATGTTGATCCCCGCATCTCCAAGGTAAGCAACGGCGTCGTACAGGCCTCCCGGCCTGTCCTCCATCTCCAGCGCAAGGACTTCGGTGTACCTTACGGTGTATCCCAGGCCATGAAGCTTGGCATAGGCTTTCTCGGGCTGGTCCACCAGCATGCGTATCACGCCATAACCTGCGCCCTCTGCTATGGAGAACGCAAAGATGTTGATACCTTCCTCCTTGATGGCCTTGGCCACAGACGCCAGGCGTCCTGGGCGGTTCTCCGAGAAAATGGAAAGCTGCTTGATGTGGTACCTCTCGCTCATCAGATCTCCCTCTTGTCCACCACGAACCTGGACTTGCCCTCGTAACGGGGGAGGGTGCCGGGCTCCACCAGTTCCACCGTGGCACCGACGTTCAGGCTGTTCTTGAGCCGGTAGGCTATCCTCTCTCGTATCTCCATCAGCTGAACGATGTTGTCGGTGAAGGCCTCCTTCTTTATCTCTACCTTGACCAGCATAGTGTCCAGCGTTCCCTTGCGTTCAACGATGATCTGGAAGTGCTCTCCTACTTCAGGTATGCTCATGAGAGTGTGCTGTACCTGAGAGGGGAACACATTTATGCCGCGGACTATGAGCATATCATCGACCCTGCCGAAGATCCGCTTTATCCGTGGGTGGGTGCGTCCGCAGGGGCAGGGCTCTGGATCGATGGATGTGATGTCGCCGATGCGAAAACGAACGATGGGCAACGCTTCCTTTTGAAGCATGGTAAGGACCATCTCGCCCTTCTCCCCGGGAGCCACATGTTCCCCGCTCTCAGGATCGATTATCTCAACATAGGCCATATCGCCCCAGATGTGGATGCCATCCCTCTCCGAGCACTCTGAGAACATAGGGCCTGATAGCTCCGATGTTCCATAACAGTTGTAACCTTTCACCCCTAGCCAGTCCTCGATTCGGTCCCGCATCTTGATGGACCAGGGCTCAGCTCCCAAGAGCCCGACCCTAAGCTTGGTGTCTTTCTTTATGGAAATGCCCATCCTCTCCGCCACCTCCCCCAAGTGAAGCATGTATGAAGGGGTGGCGGCCATGGCGGTGACGCCCAGGTCCTGAATTAGCTCTATCTGCCGTTCGGTGTTTCCGGTGGAGGCGGGCACGACTGCCGCCCCTATACGCTCTGCCGCATAGTGAAAGCCGATGCCTCCAGTGAACAGCCCGTAGGTGTTGCTAACTTGGATGACGTCGTTCGGGCCCAGCCCGATGGAGGTGAGAGACCGTGCCAGGGAATTGGTCCAGTTCTCGATATCATTCTTGGTGTAGCCAACGATGGTCGGCTTACCGGTCGTACCCGAGGAGGCGTGGTATCTCACAACCTCCTTGCGGGGGACCGCGAAGGTCTTATCAGGGTAGCCATCACGGAGGTCCTTCTTGCCCATGAACGGTAACTTGGTAACGTCCTTCAGGCTCCTGATGTCGTCGGGATGAACATTGGCTGCCCTCATCCTTGCGTGGTAGAATTCCGAGAAGGAATAAAGTCTGTACACCAGGGTCTTCATGGAACGGAACTGGAGCGCCTCCAGCTCCTCTGGTGGCATGTTCTCGATGCGCGGTTCCCAAACGACCATCGGTCCTCACCATACGGGCGGTCAAGTTCAAAGGATCGAGACCAGACCGCCCTGGAACAGCCCGCCCCTATTGCTCTACCGGAAGATCATCCCGGTGTGGAGTGAGCGGTGATAACATGTAGCATTTAAATGTTTATTGAAAAACTGAGCTCCAACTCGGCGGAACATTCATTGCCACGATGCGACTATCGAGAGAGCATGGTTGACAAACTCGACTACCTCTACGCGATGCTTGATGATCTAGATGATGACCTCAGCGCCATGCAGGAGGACCTGGAGATAGTGCTGGAGCTACTTGATGAGGGTGAGGTGGAGAAGGCCCGGATCATGCTGGCGGAAATGAACAACTTCCTGATCGACTTCCTGGAACCTGAGGAGTGCGATGATGAGGAGTGCGAGTGCCACACCATGGAGGACGAGGAAGAGGAAGAAGAGAAGCCTGCGCCCAAGGTGAAGCCTAAGAAGAAAGAGAAGAAGGCGAAGAAAAAGTAATGCCCTTTCCCAGGAAGGGGCAATCGATCCTTTTTATCTTAGAGGTGGCCTCTGGTAAGGAGGTATTAAAAAAGGAGCCGGTCCTTTCTACCCTGTCTCCTTCAGGAAGGGAGAAATAATCGCCATTCCATCTTAGTGTCGCTCATGAGATTGGCCCTAATGGATATCCTCGCTTGCCCCGTCTGCAAACATCACCCGCTTGAACTAACTGTGGCTAGAGAGGACAATGAGGGGGTGGTCGAGGGGACACTCAAATGCCCCCAATGCAAGGCCGAGTATCCAATTGAAGATGGGATACCGGACCTGATGCCCCCAAGGACAGATGATGGGGCGGGGCCCTGCATCTAAAAAAAGGAAGGGCGACCCCTCAGAGCTTAGCGAGGGCCTCTTTTATCCTGTTCATGCCCTTCTTTATGTCCTCACGGGAGCAGGCATAGGAGATCCTGAAGTGACCTTCTCCGGAGGGACCGAACGCAGCACCTGGCGTTACCGCCACATGCGCCTTGTCCAGAAGATAGGCGGCCATGTCCTCGGAGCTCATCTTATGATCGTATGAGGGAAATAAATAGAACGCTCCTTTTGGCTCAGGGCAGTGCAGTGTCGGGATGTCCCTGATCATGGACATGATGAGGTCCTTTCGGGCCCGGAACTCATCTACCATCATGTCCACCGAATCCTGGGGGCCTTTGAGAGCCTCCACGCCCGCCTTCTGCACGAACGATGTAACACAGGTGAGGGAGTGGGTCTGCAGGGTGTTCAATCCCTTGATGTATTCTTGGGGAGCTATCGCCCAGCCGAGCCTCCAACCGGTCATGGCATAGGTCTTGGAGAGGCCATTGACGGTGATGGTCCTATCGAACATGCCGTCGAGGGAGGCGATGGAGTGGTGCTTCTCCCCGAAGATGACCTTCCAATAGACCTCGTCGCTCAGCACCTGGAGGTCGTGGTCCTTGGCCAGGTCAGCTATTCCCCTGATGTCGTCGAACGTGAGCACGGAGCCTGTCGGGTTCGCCGGGGAGTTCAGCAGGATCATCTTGGTCCGGGGACCGATGCACTCGGCAACCTTCTCGGGGGTCATTCGGTACTCGCGTTCCGCTTCCAGGTGCACGTACCGAGGTATCCCGCCTGCCAGACGGACGCATGCCTCATATGTCCCCCAAGTAGGATCCGGCAGTACGACCTCATCACCATCATCAAGTATGGCCAGCATCGATAGGAAGATGGCCTGCTTGGTGGGGGTGATTATAACGTTGGCCTCTGTGCAGGGTATCCCGTTCTCCTTTCGCGTCCTCTCGGCCACGGCCTTGCGCAGCTCGGGGATGCCTGCCGAGGGAGTGTAGTGAGTGAAGTGATCATGGATGGAGCTTATGCACGCCTCGTTTATGTTCTCGGGGGTCGGAAAATCAGGTTCTCCCATAGAGAATGATACCACATCCGCGCCTTCCTGCTTCAGCCTGCTAACGATATTGGCGATCTTTACGGTACCGGATTCGGGCACGTTGTTGAGGCGCCTTGACAGCATTGGAGCAGGGATATTGAGGGCTTCGATTTATACTTGGCGTCACGAGCGCATTGTCGCGCTTCGGGGCCCAACGCATTCCGTAGCAATTCCAGCGGAAGGCGGGGAGCAAATCTGGTCAGGAAATTTTCAAATATGTGTCAAGATTAACGAATGTCGGTGAACAAAAATGCCTTTCGAGTTGGATATGTCCAAGCTACGCTACGGAACCGACCTTGTTAAAAGAGGTTTTGCGAAGATGCAACAGGGAGGGGTGGTCATGGACGTCACCAACGCTGAACAGGCCCTGATAGCGGAAGAGGCGGGTGCGGTCGCGGTCATGGCCCTGGAGCGAGTGCCAGCGGATATCAGGGCCCAGGGCGGGGTGGCGAGGATGTCGGACCCCGCGATGATCGAGAAGATAATCGATTCGGTCACCATCCCCGTAATGGCCAAGTGCAGGATCGGTCATTTCGTGGAGGCCCAGGTATTGGAGTCCCTGGGAGTGGACATGATAGATGAGTCCGAGGTGCTTACACCCGCCGATCCCTTTTACCATGTTAACAAGAAGAACTTTACCGTACCCTTCGTGTGCGGCGCCCGTGACCTAGGTGAGGCCTTGAGGCGCATCGATGAGGGTGCTGCCATGATCAGGACCAAGGGCGAGGCGGGTACCGGCAATGTCATTGAGGCGGTCCGCCACCAGAGGGCAATCATGGGCAAGGTCAGGGAGCTGAGGGGTAAGGAGGAGCCGGAGCTGCGGACCGTCGCCCGGGAGATACAGGCACCGTTCTATCTCGTGGAAGAGGTGGCCAAGCTGCAACGGCTGCCGGTCATTAACTTCGCCGCCGGTGGTATCGCCACCCCCGCGGACGCAGCTTTGATGATGCAGCTGGGATCGGACGGTGTGTTCGTCGGCTCGGGCATATTCAAGTCCGACGACCCTGCAAGAAGGGCCAAGGCCATCGTGGAAGCGGTCACGCACTTCGACGATCCGGCCGTCATCGCCAGCGTCTCCAAGGAGCTAGGCGGGGCGATGAAGGGCGTGGAGATCTCCACCATTCCCGAGGACCAGAGGCTGCAGGAACGCGGCTGGTGACCCCAAACTCCTGCTCATAGGGGGCTCGGCCCTCAAATCCCTTACTTTACTTCTTCTCCGTGAGCACCTTGGGCGTTGATTGAAGTATCTCCGAAATGACCTCAGGGGCCCTCATCATTCTCGGTCCCAAGGAGATGCTCATCTCGGCCATCTTTAAAACAGGGCTTTTGTAGTCACCTTCTGGGAACGCTCCGACGATGGCGAGGACCGTCCCTGAGGATCGGGACTCGAACAAACCTTTTAGCGGCCGTTCCTCCCCCTGGGGGTGCATGGCGATGACCAGGTCCGCCCCCAATTCGTTCACCAGTTCCCTCAAGGTCTTATTTGAGAGGCTGTACCCTGGAACCGTCCCTCCTTTAAGCAGGGCACCGATATCATTCAAGAACTTGATGTAGTTAGGGGATATCTCCATTCCTGGCTCAATGGTGATGACCTTGTCCTCACGAGTATGAACATAGACACTGAGGATGTTCTTCCTGTTGGGGATGGAGTTCTGGCAAAGGGACAGGCAGTTATGCACTATGTCCCCGCGCCCCCGCCTGGTCGATTCGGGTAGCTTTTTTACCAGGTCATGGTGGAAATATGCATCAAGGACCGGGATCGAATGCATAGACTGTACGGCCTCCAGTTCATCGTCCTTCGTCTCCTCGATGACAGGGACGAGCTCGATCTCAGCGTCAGCTAGAATGATGATGAGCTTCACGATAGGACATACTCTAGCATGTTCATGTCCCTTGCGTCCTTAATTTCCCTGGCGATTCTCTGCCCTGTGCTCATGCCAGGCTCTATCATGTCGGAATAGGGGGAGCCGGAGATGTATGGATTGGTGCCCGCGACAATCCGGCAGGATATCTCGAACACCTTGAACTCCAGTTTATCCGTCACGATGGTCTCCAGGCAGAAAGGACCGATGAGACCACCGAACAGCTCATAGCTCTTCTGGATGACGTTCTCCCCCATCTCAAAGACCTGTGACAACAGGCTCTCGCGTATTACGATGGGGATGTTACCTGTGACCACCAGAGAGGGGAACATGCCGTGCTTCTTCAGCTCCTCGGTGGAGCCTAGCTTGTAGAGCTCGTCTATGTTGCTCTCATCTCTGCGGTCCATGGAGAGGAGCTCCAAGGCGCCTTCTCCCACCCGATATCCGGACTTACGGATGGGGGAGTAGAAGTAGTGAAGGTAGTACCTGGTCCCGAGCACGTACTCTTGTATGGTGTATGATTCCTGGCTGAGGTCGATGCCCATCTTGAACTCCATGTAGTCCTTGGCGATGAAGAACCCACGGCCTCCTTTTGCCCCGTTATACTTGACTAGGACAGGCTCTTTGATATCCTTGGCATCAGCTATGCGCTTTGGCATCTGGATGCCGGCAGATTCGAGCCAAGAGCGTTGGATGTCGCGGTCCTCCTCCCAGCGCAGGACGGCTCGGTTTCCGAAGGTAGGGACCTCCATGGCCTCGAACCTCTTGGTACCCATGTACTCCACGAAAGAGCCGTGAGGTATGATGATCACGTTACGGTCGGTAAGCTCTGACGCCCTGTCCACAAAATCATCGTAGCTGTCGAACCTCATGAACTCATCGGGCTTTGACAGTGGAAAGGCATCGTAGAACCTGGTCTTCTGGTTGACCGCCAACCCCAAGGTCTTGAAGCCTTCCTTCTTGGCGCCGTTGAACAATTGAAGTGAAGTATGAGAACACAACGTGGCGATGGTGATTTCCTCAGGATCGTAGTCTTTGACGATCTCATTGATCCTTTTCCTTGGGACCATAACAAAGCATTTCGAACCTTTCTGATAAACTTTTCCTACGACCGATTGGCAGGTCGCGCGGAATTAGATCAGCTTGACACCCAATAACTCGAAGATGAGGTAGACGACTGAGGCTCTGGTTATTCCGGCAAGGAAATTTGTGAGAACGAAATACCTCAGCCTCATCAATCCCTTCTGGTTGAACAGAGAGAAAAGGTACAGTGGTACAGTATCTACCATCAATGGGACGCTCAGGATAGCATAAAGTCCGTAGTACCTTGTCCGGGCCACGAAGCGCTGCATCAGTTCCAAGAACTTGCGCGTGAGCCCACTGCGGGACATCAGGTTCACCAATCCGTTGTTGACCTTATCGCCAAGCGTGAACACGATGATGGAGCCTACCGCCTTGCCAGAGCCTAGTATTAGCCCTTTTATGATTATCGAGGTCTCAGGACTGAAGAAGAGGCCGGTCTCTACTGGAATAGGCAGGAATATGGTGGCGGCCACTGCATAGATGAAGAAAACGATACTGTAGATGATGGGGTCGTGTGATAGGCCGCCTAAGAATTCGATGAACCCTGAGAAGATGTCCACATTTACGTCCATAGCGGAATGCGGTTTATACCTTCTTGTGCTGAATCATCTCGTTGTGACCAGGTTTGGGGTACAAGCAGGATAGAGGGCATGTGTCTTGGGCTAAAGGGGAAAACGAACATGGGCTGAGGCAGTCGATCTGTCCTCAAGGGTAAGGATCCCGATGCAATGTTCTCATCCCTGGCCTGATGCTCGTTGAAGAGGGATGCGAACTAATTCCATCGTATGTTCTATAGACCTAAACTCTCATTATCCAGACTATTTTCCAGCTGGGCAATATATTTAAACCAAATAGCTGATTACACCTGACAGGGAATCTGATGGCGCCGAAAACAAGTGGTGAGAAGGACGACTGGATGAAGCAGTTGGATGCCGAGTTGGAGAAACAGACCCAAGAGATCATGAAGGACGCGGCGGAGCTGCAAACCCAGATGGGCGCTTTGAACAAGACCCTGATCTCTGATTTTGACAGGATCAAGGAGCGATTCGATAAGCAACGAGTGTTCCTGACCATGGAGCCACAGAGGAGCGTGTACGCCCAGCAGGATGACACTCAGGAGAAGTGGGACTTTAAGAACGACTTCCGGCCCGAGGAGATACGCAATATCCAGCTCATCGACAGGACCCAGGAGCAGGGTCGGATGGGGGATTCTCTAAAGGTATGGTATTACAACGACAATGGCGTCGTTCGCATGCGCATGATCTTCGAATATTGCGAGGGAGAGCACTATTACAAGTATGCTGGATGGAAACGTGTGTTCGGACAGTTCGTGGTCTATGATGCTGCTCTCAGTGATGTGGAGATCGATGAGGTCCATGACAAGATGGCCGTCGTTGTGAAGGCCTGGTATGAGAGCCACCTTCGCCACAACCGTGAAGTGCTGATCAACGCCCTCAAGGAGAACTTTGAGAAAGGCGAGACCTTCACAGAGTGATCGTCGGTTACCCTGCAAATCCCTTCATCAACACTTTATTCTGTTTTCGTCCCGCCCACAGGGCCCTCTTGAGCCCTGGCGATAATATTTCGGGTAGGTACTTTCGGCCACCCTATAACAATGCATTTAATACTCAGAAAGATAGGTTAGAGCGACTTCATCAATCGAGGTATGGAAATGATGAACAAAGAAGAGATCGCACCCCATGTGAAAGAGATTGCCAGGGTGCTGGAAGGAAAGGTAAAGGAGCAGGATATCGAGAAAGACCTGGACAATTACCTGAACGTCTACAGGATGTCCTTGGAGGCTTCTAAGCGGCATATCGTTCGCAAGTACGGAGGCGACCCCAACTCATTGACCAAGGGTGAGAGGAAGTTGCTCTCTCAGCTGGGTCTGAGCGAGCAAAGTGTGGACCTTCTGGTCAGGGTCATGTCATCAGCTGCCAGGGAGGTCGTGGTCAGCGGGTCGCCCAAGACCATTCTGAGCGGCATCATGGCCGATGAGAACGGCAGAACTGTGAAGTTTACTGTTTGGGATGTCTCCAAGGCCGATCTGAAGGCAGGGGAGAACTATCTGATCCGTTATGCCTATACAAAGGAGTGGAATGGACAGCCTGAGGTTCATCTCGGCAACCGGGCGGTGGTCGAGCTAAGGCCGCAGGACGAGGTGAAAGTGCCGGAGGGAGTGACCGTACCGGAGGTAGGAGGATATTCCGCCCCCATCGTGGCCAAGGTCTCGGAGCTCAGGGAGAACATGAACAATGTCACCCTAACAGCGCGCATCCTGACCATGAAGAGCCGAGAGGTCGAGACCCCCACAGGCAAGAAGGCGATGTTCGCCGGCATCATGGCCGATGAGACTGGCAAGGTCGAGTTCACCGCCTGGCATGATTTTGCCCTCAAGGAGGGTGAGGTGGTCACCATCACCAACGCCTATGTGAAGGGCTGGAAAGGCATCCCTCGGTTGAGCTTTGGTGAGAAGGCGCAGGTCACCCGACCCAAGATAAAGTTCCCCGGCGAACAAGAGCTATCGCAAGCGTCGAAGAAGACGATCGCAGAGATGGAACGCTCCGGAGGGGCTGCCGATGTGGTTGTTCACGGAACGGTCGTGGACATAAAGAAAGGCACAGGACTCATCTTCCGCTGCCCAGAATGTAACCGGGTGGTTCAAAAAGGAGTGTGCCAGGTTCATGGAAAGGTGCATCAGGTACCGGACCTGCGGATCAAGGTGGTGGTAGATGATGGATCG
>MVRB01000069.1 GCA_002067635.1 Methanomassiliicoccales archaeon PtaU1.Bin030
GCTCTGCACGTGGAGGAGGTGCCCCTTGTCCTGGACGGGCCGATGGAATCCATCTCCGGAGGTGCGCTGGTGCTGGTGGAGGGGGAGAAAGGCAAGAGGGCCCGGGAGCTGATGCAACAGATCAGCCTGGGGATACTGGAGAACGGCCGGTCGGTCACATACGTCACCACCTCCCAGTCCGTCCAGGACCTGGTAATGGAGATGTTCGGGAGGGATGAGCGCATCGCGACCTATCTCCCGGACCACCGGCTCCTGTGCGTACCGGTCTATCCGCTCATTGAGGGCAGAGGGACCCGTGACGGCCTCCTGGACAAGCTGATGGGTTCGGAGCAGCTGCAGACCTCTGACGTCCTGATAATTGATTCCCTGTCCGATTTCCTGGGGGATCGGTTCGAGGAGGCAATATGTATCAGGGTCCTGGAGTTCGTCCAGAACCTGAACGGCATGGGCAAAGCGGTGTTTCTGGTAGTGAACGACGGTCAGAAGGGGATATTGCCCCTGAGGCTGGAATCCGAACTGCAGCTTTCCCTGCCCTCTGGAGAGGATGGGACCTTGCAGATGAAGAGGTACCAGCAGGCTCATCAGGGAGCCGCGGAAATGCTGCGCTTTCAGGTGCATCCCAAGGCAGGATTGGTAGCTCACCCCCTTCCTACCGAGCCCCAATGAGCGGCGTCAGACATAGGCCAGCATGGTTTTTATCGGCTATCATAGATGATAGTCAGTCGAATACCTACAAATATCCCACTTTTCGCTGCTTGACAAGATAAAGGGAGCTATCAAAGTGAGTTCTAGGCCTACCGCTCAGCGTACACTCGCCTTTCTGATGCTATGGTGCATCCTTCTGGCGGCCATCCCTCCCGTGGATGGTTATATGGCTCCCTCAGCTCCCGTTCTAGAGATCGAATCGACTGGCAGCGGCATGGTAAGCTTGAGATGGACCCTTCCAAATGACAATGGCTCCCCCATCACAGGATATAATATTTACAGAGGAGAGGCGAGCGGGACAGAGACCTACTTCGACTCCGTCCAGGATGCAGATGTCCTCACCTATATCAACACGGGTTTGGTCAACGGCAAGACCTATTATTACAAGGTGGCCGCGGTGAACGAGGCAGGCCCGGGGGATATGTCCAACGAGGTGTCCGCCACACCCCTATCAGTACCTGGCGTCCCTACTGCCTTCGAAGGATCGTCAGGAGTGTCCAGCATCACCCTTACCTGGCTTGCCCCCTATGACGATGGCGGCCTACCGATCATCCAGTACAAGATCTACCGCAGTGCCACCTCCGGTACCGAAATCTTCCTGGCTAACACCACCGTTACCACATTCACCGACACTGGCCTGACCATCGGTAGGGTTTACTATTACATGGTAAGCGCCGAGAACGCGTTCGGAGAGGGTGGCTGCACCGAGGAGATATCGGTGACGGTCGCCGATGTTCCAGGCCCTGTCACCGGCCTAATGGCGGTGGCTGGCAACGCCTCCGTTACCCTTAACTGGACGGCCCCCAGCCACACCGGGGGCACCCCTATAACCGGCTACCTGATATACCGCGGGACGGAGAGCGGCCAGGAGACCTTCCTGTGGAATACCGCCTCCCTGAGCTTCAAGGATACCGACCTGATTAACGGGCAGACCTACTACTATAAGGTAAGGGTGTCCAACAGCAATGGTGCCGGACAGCCGTCCGGTGAGGTATCCTCCACCCCCCTGACCACCCCGTACGCGCCCACGGACCTGCTGGCCACGAGGGCCGATCAGGCAGCAATACTCACGTGGTTGGCACCAACCGTGGACGGGGGCTCCCCCATCCTATACTATCGTGTCTATCGCGGAACTGCTCCGGGAACTGAGATATTCATCTCCAATTCCACGATCACATCTTTCATGGATAACGGCCTCACCAATGGCAGGACCTACTACTACCTGGTGAGCGCGGTCACGGGGGCCGGCGAGGGCTCCAGGTCCAATGCTGTCAGCGTCGTGCCGGCGACCGTTCCTGAGGCACCCTCCCAGGTGACCGCAGCGGGCTCTGCGGCCAAGGTGACCCTGACCTGGAACACTCCATCCAGCGGCGGATCCAGCATCATACGCTATTATGTTTACTGGAGCGTGACCCCCACTGGCGCCACCAACCGCATCGATACCCTTACAAACGCCACCACCTACGTCCATACTGAGCTGACCAATGGTGTGACCTACTACTATTCCATATCCACTGTCACCGCCATAGGAGAGGGTCCCAGATCATCGATCGTGTCCGCCACCCCCCTCAGCGTCCCATCCGCTCCTTCGGAGCTGACAGCGGTCGGCGGGGCCAAGAACATTACCCTGACGTGGACGGCGCCCAGCGATGGCGGCACTGCCGTCACAGGCTATAAGATATACCGCGGTTCCGCCTCTGGCGGGGAATCATTACTAAAGCTCATAGAGCCCGGTACCACCTATGTGGACGTAGGCCTCCCGGATAACATGCTCTACTTTTACAAGATACGGGCGATCAACAGCCAGGGCGATGGTCCTCTCTCCTCGGAGGTCTCTGCCCGCACCTTCGACAAGCCGGGAGCGCCTCAGAACGTGATCGTCTCGAGCGGGGACTCATTTGCCACGCTTAGCTGGTCGGCGCCCTCGTACAACGGCGGCTCCCCGATAATCGGCTACAACATCTATCGAAACACCTCGGGCGCATGGAGCCTGATCGCATCCCTCGTCCCCTCCCCCTACGTCGATACCGGCCTGCAGAACGGTCAGGCCTATGGCTACATGGTCCGGGCGGTCAACAGCCTGGGCGAAGGCTCGTCCTCGGAGGAGGTCCACATAATGCCCGCGCGCGTTCCGGACGCGCCCGTGCTCGCTGCCACCGGCGGTCTGCGCTCGGTCAATCTGACCTGGACCTCGCCCGCGTTCAATGGAGGTACCAACATCACCGGGTATGCCATCTATCGTGGGGTGGCCTCCGGCAAGGAGGTCTTCCTGGCCTCAGTCGGTAACATCTACACCTTCCTTGATAGCGGCCTGTCGGACGGGACCACCTACTATTACCGCATAACCGCGCTCAACGAAAGGGGCGAGGGGTCACCCTCCCTCGAGGTCAGCACCACCACTCTGGGCCTTCCCGGGAAGCCTGTGAACCTATCGGTGCAACCCACCGGGGTGAACATGCACCTGTCATGGGGCCCCCCGACCACCAACGGAGGGGCGGAGATCACATCTTACCGCGTGTACCGCGGGACCAGCGCTGAGACCATGGTCTCCATCGCTCAGGTCACCGGCACAGATTATGACGATCCGGATCCAGAGAACGGTGAGACCTACAACTACTACGTTACGGCCACCAACATGGTCGGTGAAGGGCAGGCCAACATGGCCTCTGCCACCATGGTGCGCGCCCCTGGCGAGCCTCAGTCATTGACCATAACTCCATCCTCGCACCGCATCACCTTGAGGTGGAGCGCCCCTGAGCACCTCGGCGGGAGCTACCTGGTAGGCTACCGCATATACCGTGCGCTCTCGTCGGGGCCGGTGGAGATGATCGCCGCTGTGAACGGGACCGAGTACATTGACAATGGACTGGAGAACGGTGTCACCTACCATTACTGGGTATCAGCGGTGAACCCGCTCTTCGAAGGCGAGAGCAACGGGCCACTGTCAGCAGTTCCGGCCAACGTTCCCTCCAAGGTCGTAAGCGTTTCCGCGGTCCCTGGGGTCAGGCAAACGGCCTTGAGCTGGGAGGCCCCCTTCAACGGCGGCTCTGGCATAACCAGCTACAAGATCTACCGCTCATCGTCAGAGAGCGGC
>MVRB01000070.1 GCA_002067635.1 Methanomassiliicoccales archaeon PtaU1.Bin030
CTCCCCCTTGGTCTCGACCGCCCCCGAGAGGTTGTCGCGCTCCCCCTCCAGAGCGGTCTTCTCGCGGAAGATGCTCTCCTTCTTCTGCCGCAGCCCGTTCATCTCCTCGCCCATGGAGTCCTCGATCTTCCTAAGGGCTACCAGCTCCGTCCGGGAGCGGGCGGCCAGGGCCACCGCTTCCTGCCTTTCCTGCTGGAGCTTGGACAGCTTCTCCTCTATCTGCTTCTGGGCGGCCACCAGCTCATCGACACGCTTTTGTGTCAGCTTGATCCTTGCATCCAGGGTGTCCCTCTCCGAGCGTAGCTCGGAGGTGCTCCCGGTCAGCTCGGCGACCTCCGCCTGCAATGCCTTGAGCTTGAGGGACATCTCCTTGGGTGCCAGCTTCTCCATCCTCGCCCGGGCCTCATCAAGGCCTGTGCGACAGGCCCTAAGCTCCTCCTCTCCTTTCCTGATGGCGTCTGCGAGCTGCGCGACCGCCATGGTGGTCTGGGACATCTCCGCCTGCATCTTCTCGCGCTCTGAGCGCAGGACAGCCAGCTTGGAGCGTATCTCCTCCCTTTGGCTCTCCAATGCCTTTAGCGTCACCGACGACGCGCCTCCTGCCCCTGTCAGCTCCCTTATCCGACCCTCCAGCGCAAGCATGTCGGCCCGTACCTGACGCAGGTCCTCGTGCAACCGGTTGGAGGCCTCGATGGCCGCGTCCAGCTTTGCGGAGACCTCCTCCAGACGTCCCTTGGAGGCAGCTCCGAACTTGAGCTGAGACTGCTCCACGTTCCCACCGACCATGGCCCCTGACGCTTCCAGGAGCTCTCCTCCCGAGGTGACCAGGCGCACACCGCCCATCAGCCTTCGGGCCTGCTCCAGCGTGTCCACCACAACGGTGTCGCCTAGCACGTACCAGAACGCTGCGCGGTACCTCTCCTCGAACTTCACAAGATCGATGGCGAACCCCACGGCCTCCTTGGCGGCCATGATGGCCTTTCCTCGTGGCCGGCCGTCGAGCATCTTGGTGAGCGGAAGGAAGGTGGCCCTCCCTAGGCCGTACCTCTTAAGGTGCTGGATACACTGGGATGCCACCTCATCGTCATCGACAACGATGGCCTGCATGCGGTTACCAGCAGCCACGTTGAGGGCGGTCTGGTACTGGGGATCGACCTCGGCGAGCTCAGCGATGGTGCCGTGGATACCTCGGATGGTCCTTCCGTCCCTCGCTTCCATTATGCCGCGCACCGCCCGGTTGTAACCTCTGGCTATCTCCCCTGCAGCCTCCTCCTCGGCCTTCAGTCGGGATAGGTCGCGCTGAAGGGCCTTGATGGCCTGCTCCAGCTCGTCAGACTCGCGCGACATGCGGGCCTCAGCGTTCCTCTTCTGCAGGTACTCCTCCTGCAGGCCCTTGAGCTCCCTTCCCGATCCCCGGTCCTGCTCCTTGATCTCCTTGATCCTCCACTCCAGGTCCGTTACGCCGAACTCCTGGGCCTTGATGTCCTCGTCGATGGCGGAGATGTCGGCCTCCATTCGTCGGACCCGCTCCTCCAGGCGCTCCCTCTCCATGCCCTGGCGGTTCAGCACCCCCTCCCGGTCGCGAACGTCCTTCTCCCTGCTGGCAATGTCCTTCTCCAGCTCTGCCAGCTCGGTGTCGCAGGCGCTTATCTGACCCTGTACGTCGGCGAGGGCCTTCTTGCTCCTGGCCAGATCGGCGACCCTCTTCTCCAAGAGCTTGGCCCTCTCCTCTAGCTGGGAGGCCATAGACAGCACCTCGGCGGATGTGGCATCCTTGTCCTCTCTGAGTGCTGCCTGCTGCTCCTTAAGATCCGCCATGGTGGCGTCCGCATGGGCAACGCGGTCGTCAGACCGGGCCACCAGGACCCGTAAGGCATCGATCTTTTCCTTAAGCTCCCGGAACTCCTTGCCGCCCTTGGCGTCCAGTTCCTTGTCGACCGCCAGCATGGACGCGTCCAGCTGCTTCACCCTCTCGGCTATCTGGACCTTGCGGTCCCGAAGCCGGAGGATCTCAGCCTCGATGTTGCCTATCTGCCGCTGCGTGCTGGAGATGTCCGCTTCCGCCGCCTCCCGCTGCCTGTGCGCCAGCTGGGCCTTGGAACGTACAAGGGTCTCCTTGGTCCGCAGATATGTCATCGCCACCTCCTTCTCCTGCTCCAGCTGGTCTATCTGCCTCTGAAGCTCGGAGAGTATGATGGATATGCGGTCGATGTTGGCGTCGGTCTCATCCCTCTCACGCTGGGCCTTGAGTATCTCCTCATCGAACTTTGATATGCCTGATATGTCCTCGAGGACGCGCCTCCTCTCCAGGTTGGACATCGTGACCATCTTGGTCACGTCCCCCTGCTGTACGAAGTTGTACCCGTCCGCGCTGATGCGGGCGTTGGACAGGAGCATGTCGAACTCGGACAGCGATGATTTCCTGTCATTGACGTAGAAGTAAGAGCTATAGCCGTCCCCCTCGGAGGAGAGCTTTATAAGTCGTGTGAGACGAACATCATCTTCATCGATGGGGATCATGCGGTCCTTGTTGTCGAATACCAGCGAGACCTTGCAATAGTTTGCCGGCTGCCTGTTGTTACCTCCATTGAATATGAGGTCCGTCAGCTTTCCGGCGCGAATGGCACGGGAGCTCTTGGGACCGAGCACGAAGAGAATGGCATCGGAAATGTTGGATTTACCAGAGCCATTGGGACCGGTCACCGCGGTATAGCCTTCCAGCAGGGGCACGGTAAGCTTCTTACCGAAGGACTTGAAGTTCTCCAGCTCGATCTGTTTAAGGTACATTTCGCCTTCAACCCCCGCACACGGAGGCGGAAGAGGGGGCCAATCCTGGCATGGTCCCTATTCGCGCATCCCATCGAACAGGTCCGACGATTGTCGGACGATAGAAATCAAATGGGAATGGTTCATATATAATAATTGTTGCCACGTTATTAAAAATGGGCCTCTGGATGATGATCTTCGTTGTTCTCATTTTCCGCCATGACATGTCATCAAAGGACCGGCCTTCGTATAGCCAGCGCGTTCAGCCAGGGATGGTCTTGACATACTTAACACTTCGTCGGACTAAGCCTTTTCTGTCGGCGGTCCGAAAGTGCTTTTCCTAGATCGGAAGCATCCGTTTCTCAATCAAAACTTGCTGATGATGGTCCTGGACAATGAGGATGTGATAGCAAACGATATGACCTAGCCCACGTTTGTCCGCGGACGATGACCAAGATACTTCTGTTATCCCCTCATACTGATGATGTCGAGCTCGGCTGCGGAGGGAGCGTTGCCAAGTTCATTGAGCAGGGGCATGAGGTGCTGTGGATCGCGTTCTCGGTCGCTGAGGACTCCCTCCCCGAAGATCTACCCAAGGACACCCTGGCCAGGGAGTTCGAGAAGGTCATCGAGCGTTATGGGCTGGAACCACACAACCGGGAGATACTCGGTTTCCGGGTCCGGCATATGAGCGAGTACAGGCAGGATGTGCTCGATCACCTTGTGAAGGTACGCTCCCAGTACGCACCTGACATCGTCATCGGGCCCTCACTTCACGACTACCATCAGGACCATCAGGTCGTCGCCAACGAGATGATAAGGGCCTTCAAGACCACCTCCAGCATAATATCCTATGAGCTGCCGTGGAACAACGTCAGGTTCGACAGTCAGCTCTTCATCTCCCTCGATGAGGGCCATATGCAGAGAAAGTGGGAGGCCCTCCAGGAGTATAGATCGCAGATGCTGCGCTCCCGTGGCTACTTCGAGAGGGAGTTCATCTTCGGCACTGCCCGAATGCACGGGGTCCAGTGCGGCGAGAGATATGCCGAGGCCTTCGAGGTCATCCGCTGGAGGCTATGAGCATCTTAAGCTCGCAGGGGCGGCCCTATAGAACCTGGCCGCCATCCACGCCGAGGATCTGGCCGTTAATGAAGGAAGCTTTATCGGACATCAGGAACAGGGCCATCTCAGCTACGTCCTCCGCCGAACCGGCACGTTTGAGGGGAGTATCGGAGATCAGCTTCTGACGCACCTCCTCCTTGAGGCCCCGTGTCATGTCCGTGTCGATGAACCCCGGGGCTATGGCGTTCACGCATATGCCTGATTCGCCCAGCTCTTTGGCCGCTGAGAGGGTCATGCCAATGACGAAGGCCTTGCTGGCCGAGTAGGCGGCCTGGCCCCTGTTCCCTCTCCGGCCCACGATAGAGGCAAGGTTGATGATGCGCCCTGACCTCTGCTTCATCATCATCTTGGCGGCGGCCCGGAGACATAGGAAGGAGCCGCGGCAGTTCACCGCCATGATGCGGTCCAGCTCCTCGGTGGAGGTCATGAGCAACAGGTTGTTGCCCACGATGCCGGCGTTGTTGACGAGCACGTCCAGGCGGCCGAACCTCTCGCGCATGAACTTGAACAGGGCCTGTACCTCCGCCTCCGAGGAAACGTCGGCCCTGAAGGTCTCGGCCCTCAGTCCACGCGACCGCAGTTCCTCGGCCAGACCTTTAGCTTCGGCCTCGCTGTGGTTGTAGTTGATCAACACCGTCGCTCCCTCCCCCGCCGCAGCGCGGGCGATCGCTCGCCCAATCCCCCGGCTGGCTCCGGTGACCAGCACGATCTTGTCATTCATCATCTTCAGATCTCCTCCTGATGGTGACCCATCGGACCATCCTGTTAAGGGGCATGATGCCATCCCAGGGAAGGGTGAAATCATGCATCTCCCCCGGCATCACGAAACGGTCCACACCCGCGGCCGATGCTCCATCCGCGAACGCCCTCGCCTTCTCTCGGTCACGGATGCACAGGGCGATGGTCTGGACCTTCCGGGTGATGTGCGCCATCACGTCGTTGAGATCGTTAACCTCGCGCACGAACACGCACCTGCCCTGCACCGGCTCCGGCAAGCCCTCCTCCCTGTCTATCAATATTGTCCAACCCAGGTCCTGAGGCATCACGATGTCCCGGTCCTCGGACAGCAGGTAGGTGCCGCGGGCGCTGATAACCTCAAGGCACTGCCTCTCCGGCATCTGGGTACGCCTGAGCTTCGTGGGCAGAGCCTCGAAGCCTCTGCTCAGCGCCTCCGCGAACCTGCGGGCAGAGACCGCTCCCTTCTCCAGCACTACCACCTGGGGCGAAGAGCATGCGGTCTGATCGAAGAGCACCACATCCTGCGCCAGCTTCCTCAGTACGTCCTCCAAACCCTCCCCTGACAGGAACGCCTGGTCGAACACCGCCATCGAGTACTTCGGCCCGAAGATGATGGTATCGCACGTTTCCTTCTGCGGCAGGGCAGCGACCGCGCGGACCGCCTCCCCGCTTCCCCACGCGATCTTGACGTCCGCGGCCAGGGACAGCATTGTGTTGTCTGCGGCGCTGGAGGAATCGAAGGATATCATGCACACCGAGCGCACTATGGTCGCCCCCTCGACCCTCCTGCCCTGGCGCTCTATCACCATCCCCTTCAGTCTCTCCAGCACGGCGGTGAGGACCGGCCGGTTGATGTCCGACACCTTCAGTATGGAGGCGTTCTTGGAGAGAACGGCCAGCATGAGGGAGAAGATGGACATCACGGGGACGTTGTTGGGAAGCCAGTGGCATGACGTCCCTCGGGGCTGGCACCTCATCTCCGTTCCAGGCCAGACTCTAAGGAACTGGTCCGCCCGGTGCAGGTCCCCGTAGTTCAGGTCGCATAACCTCTCCAGGTTATCAGCCCTCAGCCACAGGCTGATGTATGTAGCCCCGTCCACGCGGCTCAGCTCCGGGTCCTTGATGAGCTGTTTGCCCAGGTGAGCGAGCAGGGCGATGATGTCGTCCATCGGGAGATCGCGCAGCTCCTCCCTCCTGCGTTCAAGAAGAGCCACCACGGGGCCCAGGTCCGAGATCTCCTGGTCCACTACATCGCCGTCCAGCAAGAAGCATCTGGCCATTCTCTCACCGCTCCCTGAAGGTATCCCCGCAGCCCCGCACCTCGGCCTGCTCCGCTCTACCTTCCACCACGAAGTACCGGCCTTTCCGACCGCAGGGGCAGTCATCGGTGCCCAGCAACCGGCCCACGTCCTCCGTGAGCACGGCCTGGCTATAGTAGCTTTCACCCAGCACGCTCATCACTTCGATAAGGCCCCGCTCTCCCACACGGCATTCCTCCATCGTCCGCACATCACGGATGATGACATGGCCGAAGACCGGTACATGCTTGTGGCCCAGCTCGCAATCGACGAAGATGACCCCCGTCTGCTCCGCCATGCCGTAGAAGTCCCTTATCTCTGCCGGGGGGCAGCCCAGCAGGCCGGCCAGGCGCTGGGAGAACACCTCCCTGCTGACCTTCTGGTCCCTCAGTTTCTTCCATCCTCCTCCGTGGAACACCACCGCCCGGGGAAGGTCCAGCTTAAGCTGCCGCTCCTCCATCTCCTTGCAGAACACCGACCATATGATGAACGTGAAGCCGAAGACGTACACCTCCTGGACCTCGGCGAGGCGGCGCGCCTTCTCCACAGCCTCCGTGTCCAGGACCAGCTTGCCGCCCTCCTCCCTGAGCAGATAAACGATGTCCTTGGCATAGATCGACAGGCCACGGACCCCGGCCCCCCTGGCGGTAAGCTCGCGAGAGGGGCTGTTGACGCCCGGATGGTCAATGACCAGCATCACCCTCCTCTTGTCCCCCAGGTATGCGCCCAGGATGCTCCTCAGCGCCCTGGTCTGGTTGGAGGCGGTGGCCTTGTTGAGCGGCACCACGCTTGCATGCTGAGCGGTGGTGCCGCTGGAGCGTAGCACTCTGGTCACCTCCGATCTATCCACGGTGGAGAGGTCAAAGCTCTTGAACATGCGGACAGGGACCGCAGGCACCTCGTGCAGCTCTTGCATCCTCTCGGGAACGATGCCCAGCTTGGCGTACATCGAGCGAATATGGGGGTTCGTGCAGGCCTTCCGGGCCCCCTGCCGTATCAGCGGTAGCAGCAGATCCTTCCTCTCCTGCTCCCCTTGGGAGTACGGGGGCATCGTCAGAAGAGCCTCCAGCCCCTTCTCATCGGTCATTCAGCTCACCCTCCGCCAGCATCTGCCTCAGTCTCACCTTGTCGATCTTGTTGGAGGAGTTCAGGGGCATCTCATCCAAGAACACCACGTAGCTGGGGTTCTTGTAGGAGGGGAGCGACCTGCGGCACTCCCTGAATATCGTCGTTCTCACGGCATCCGCCTCTGCTCCGTCCTTGCGTCGCACCACCGCCACTATGGCCTCTCCCAATATCTCGTCCGGCTTGCTCACCACGGCTACTGTGTCCACGCCCTCCATGGAGGCGATGAGGTTCTCTATCTCGTAGGGAGATACGCGATATCCAGCGCATTTTATTATATCCTTGGCCCGCCCCACGACGTAGATGTAGCCGTCCTCGTCCACGGTCGCCAGGTCACCGGTGTGATATTTTCCGTCCTTCAGCACCGCCCTCGTGCCCTCTTCGTCCCCGTAGTAGCCCCTCATGATGTTATCGCCGGTGGCCACGATCTCTCCGGTCTCCCCCGGCCTCACCGGACGGCCGTCCTCCCCCAGGACCTCCAGATGCACTCCGGGGATCCCTTTGCCTATGGATGCCGTCCTGGTCCGGACCATCTCCGGGGGGAGGTAGGACATCCTTGCTGTGGCCTCGGTGGCCCCATACATCACGAAGAACCTGATATTGGGCAGGGAGTCGACTATCATCTGGATGTACCTCGGTTCCAGCTTCCCCCCGGCCTGGGTCATGTAGCGCAGGCTGGAGAACCTGCGCTGCAGCAGGTCTGAGCGGTTGATCAGTATCTGGTAGGTGCTGGGAACGCCTGCGAAGCCGGTGCACTGGTACCTCTCGATCTCATCCAGGACCGCCCCCAGGAAGATGCTGTTGCTGATGGTTATGCTCCCCCCGACCCGCAGGTGGGTGTGAAGGAGGGACGCCCCGTAGCAGTAGTAGAACGGCAGCACCACCATCATGCGGTCCCGCGATGTCAGCTCCAAGTACTCGATGATGGAGGTGGTGTTGGCTATGAGATTTCCGTGGGTGATCATCACCCCCTTCTTGGTGCCAGTGCTCCCGGAGGTGAAGACAACCGCCGCCAGATCGTCACGTCCAACCTGGGGGCGGAGGTCCTCCACGTCCTCCTCGGGCATATCGGACTCGGTGACCAGGGGCAGGCCGGCCACGGCCTTGGCGGAGAGGCGCTGCTGCATGAACGCACCCACCGGCCGGCAGAATGACATCAGGGCGGACAGCTCCTCCTTGCTGACCCTGGTCTCCACCAGCAGTGGTATGTTGCCGCTTCTCATCAGCGAAAGGTACGAGACCACGAAGAATACGCTGTTGTCCGCAAGAAGGAGGAACTCCTTGCCCGAGCCGTATCGTTTGGAGATCCATTTGGAGGTCCTCTCCACACGTTCGTACAGCTCGCGGTGGCTCACCCTCTCCTTCACACCGCTGATGAAGCATTCTTCACTTTCACGGCAGCTCGCGAAAAGGAACTCGACGAAGTTCATCTGCGCTCACATCGGGACTTTCATCCTATTATGTACCTGCCGACGATGTCCTTCGCTTTGCCGAAGTTCTCCATGCCTATGATGTCGTCGACCTCCAGCTCGATAGAGAACGCCTCCTCGATACGGGAGACGATCTTGAGGTGGGTCAAGGAGTCCCATGCCTCCAGTTCGTTGTACGCGGTCGAGTCGAGCAGTTCCTCTTCGGAAATACTAAGCTCCTCGCAGAAGATCGCTCTCATTATCCTGATCTGGTCTTCGTTCATAGGCATCATCCTTCTGGACCATCATGGCGAACGCGACGGCCTGCTCCTGGCCATGGGAGATACTTAATAATATTTGGTAATTGCCAGCAAGGTCACAGGAAATGAGAGCTTGGGGTGCCCCCCGATCATCTCCTCTCACCTCGATGTCCTTGAAAAAAATCTTGGACCCAGGCCTACCAGACCTCACCGCTTTTATGATCGCCTCCTTAGCGGCGAAGCGGCCTGCCAATGTGGGGGCCGGCTCCCTACGGCGGAAGACATCCTGAACCTCCTTCTCGCTGAGGAACTTGGCGATCGCCTTGCTATCCGGCCCCAAGCCCCTGAACCGGGCTACCTCCACGATATCCACCCCGATCCCCAATACGTTCACGATGTCCTGCCTCCGGCCACCACGTTGTCGCTCATCCCTTCCCCCCGGCCTAGAGCTTCCTTATCGTGGGTCGGGCGGGATTGCCGGCCACGAATGTCCCCGGCTCCACGTCCCGAACCACCACCGAGCCCAGGGCCACCATGGCATCGTCCCCGATGCTAACGCCGGTGTTGATAGTACATGACGGCGCGAGCCAACACCGGTCCCCTATCCTCACGCTGCCCGCTATCTGGGCATGGGCGATGATGAGGCAGTCCTTTCCCACCTGCACGTTGTGAGCTATGTGCACCAGGTTATCGATCTTGGTGCCGCGGCCGATGGTAGTATCGACGAGCGCTCCCCTGGCGATGCAGGCGTTGCTGCCTATCTCCACATCATCCTCTATCACCACTCCGCCGATCTGAGGGAACTTTTCCGCCCTGCCCTCGGGGTCGCGGCTGTAGCCGAAACCGTCGGTCCCGATGACCGCTCCCGCGTGAACGGTCACGCGACGCCCGATGCGGACTTTGTCGTAAACGGTCACAGACCCCAGGAGCCGGCTTCCTTCACCGATGGTCACATCATCACCAATGTTACAGAAGGGGCCGACGAAAGCGTCGGGGGATATGCTGACGTTCTGACCGATGACGGCGGTACCGTGCACTCCCGGGGACCTCGCCTTGGCGAAGTATCTCCGGAGAACACGGGAGAAAGCCAGCCGGGGATCGTCGACAAGTATGAAGATCCTGTCATCACGGTTGCGGCAGGTCTCCTCGTGATCCCTCAGGGTTATGATCACACCCGCCCTGGTCCGGCACAGCAGAGATCTTCCGCTGTCACCCCGCTTGTTGCAGAACGTGATGGTGTTCTCGTCTGCCACATCGATAGGGAGCGCTCTCTCCACCACAGGTTCCCTCTCTCCCACGACCTTGTGCTCGCACCCGAGAGCGTCCAGTATGTCCTTGAGTTGGAGTTGAGGCATGATATCAGGCCTGCAGGGCTCGGCATCCACGGACCTAGTTCGCTGGATGAGGCCCAAGATAAGAACTCCCCTCGTTTCATAAAGCCTTCGTCGCGAGTGCTGGATATCTTAGATTTCCTAGGGGGCCACCCGCCGTTGGGGCGACAGCAAGCGTTCGTAGGCCCTCAGGAGCCTCTGGCCCATGACACCCCAGTTGTACTCCCTCTCCGCGGCCTCCCGGCCCTTGCGCCCCATCTCCATCCTAATTTTATGGTCTCTGAGGACCTCCACGGCCGCCCTGAAGCCTTCCTCGCTCCAGTCGAAGGTCATGCCGCACCCGTTGGCCTCAACTATGTCCCCGGTCAAGGTCCCCCGGGATGCCAGTATGGGGAGGCCGAACGCCATCCCCTCTCCCATCTTATTGGCGATACCGGTGCGGTAGTTCTCGTTCGCAGGGTCGGCCAGTATCAGCACCACGTCGGCCTTCGTGTACTGCTCGAGCAGTTCCGTGAACGGCAGGTGCCCCAGGTATTCCACGTTGGGATGCATCTGAGATGCTCTTTCCACAGCATCCTTCAGGCGACCGGAGCCGGCTATCCTGAGTATGCAGCCATCTATCTTGGACGCGGCCTCCATGCTCTCCTCTAGGTATCGCATGGGCTCGAAGGTGACTGGGTTGAAGAGCACGATGGGGGCGTGGTCCTCGTGCACCCTCATCTTCGATGGGGGAGGGAGCTCGATGACGTTCATCACCACCAGAACGTCATCCCGTGAATGCTTCCCAAGCCCATCTGCCATGACATCGTTGATGGTCACCACCAGGTCCGCTCTCGGTACCAGCATGTCCTCGAACCTCTGCACCGCCCTGGAGATCGACCTAGGGACATCGAGCGCTATCATCTCCGCGTAGCGCTCATGGGCGTCGAAGACCAGGGGTATCCCCCTTAGACGGGAGATGAGGATGCCTATGGGCAAAGTGTCGAGGTCGTGGGCGTGGACCACATCGGGCGTGCTGCGTTTCGCCTCTCCGAGGGAGCGCAGCAAGAACAGGGGGTAGTTCAGGACCATTGCCATCTGCCCTCCCAACCTGCGGGTGCGGAGCCTGTGGACGTGGACCCCTTCCAATTCCTCGCGTAGAGGTCGGGCCCAGGTCCGGTCCCAGGCAGCCACCACCACATCGTAACCGCCCTGAAGGAGAGCCCTGGCCTCTTTATGGACCCGGGGATCTGGCCGGTACTCGTTGGTGACCAGCATGAGAACGGAGCGGCCCATGTTCCCCCGCTCAAACGTTCGTTGCGACGGTCCTGCCCTCACGCAGGGATTCCAGGCTCTTTTCCAGCATCACCACGGTCTTCACCCCTATCACCCCGGAGTTCCTTGTCTCCGCGAAGGGGTCGCCGATGGACTGCAGGAAGTGCACCAGCTCCGTTCGGATGGTGTTGTTGCGCTCGATGCCCAGCTTGTACGTGTAACCGCTCTCGTAGATGGTGACGTCCTGGGCCACAGCGTCGATGAGGGCAGAGCGGTTCTCCCCGATTATCTCGATCTGCCTGACCTTGCGTGGGGCAAGCCAGCTGAGGGTGGCATGGGCTATCACCCCTGAAGGCATCTCGCATGAAATGTACGCCGCCTCCTCCATTTCCTTCCGACGATAGGGCCTTCCGGTGCAGGTGATCTTCTCTGGCCAATCATCGAAGATGAAATTGACCATGTCAAAGAAGTGGGGCGCCAGGTCGACTATGACGTCCCGGTCCGCGAACGGCTGCTCCAGGTTCATCCACACGAAGTTCATGAGGTACGGCCTCCCGAAAAACTTCTGGGATATCAGCCTCCGCATCTCCAGTAGGGCGTTGTTAAAGCGGTAGATGTGCCCGACGGACAGGGTCAGGTTCGATTCGCTGGCAAGGTCCACCAGCGCTTGTCCCTCCTGGGAGGAGAGCGTGAGAGGCTTTTCCACCAGAACGTGCTTTCCCGCCTCCAGGGCGTCCTTGCAGGCTTGATAATGAAGGCCGTTGGGAAGGCAGATGTTGACCGCCACGACATCCTCGTCCTTCAGGACCTCGCGGTAATCATGGTGGAGGCCCTGGACCCCGTAACGGTCCCGGCAGAACTCCAGGTTAGTGTCCATCTGATCGGAGACCGCCTTGACGCGCACACCTGGTATGTTGGTGTACTCGTCGACGATCTTCTTTCCCCAGTAGCCGACGCCAAGAACGGCCACGTCGAAGCGCCTCATTCCTTTCCTCCATAGTGCTCGATGATGCTGTCGCAGACCCGGTCCACGTCCTCATCGTTCATGGCAGGGAAGATGGGCAGGGAGAGGAGCCTTCCGGATTGCCTTTCGCTCTCCGGGTACGAACCTTGGCTGAACCCGAAGGCATCACGGTAAACGGGCTGCAGGTGTATGGGTACGGGGTAGTGGACACCGGTCTCTATGCCGTTCGCGAGTAGGTGCTTGGCAAGCTCGTCCCGGTCATCCGTCTGCACCACGAACAGATGGAACACCGGGGTTATTTCCCGGCCGCCCATGGGTGGCAGCCGGACCTCCTCCACGTCCTTGAGCTTCTCCGCGTAACGGCGGGCTATCCGCCTCCTCCTCTCGTTCCAATCGCTGAGGTGCCTCAGCTGCACTCGGCCGACGGCGGCATTGGCGGTGTTGAGGCGGGAGGTGAAGCCGAACACGTCGTGTATGTACCTGGATGTCCGTCCGCAGTCACGCAGCTTCCGGATGTCGTCGGCCAATCTCTTGTCGTTGGTCGTGACCATCCCCCCGTCGCCGCCTACGGTCATGTTCTTGGTGGGGTAGAAGGAGAAACAGCCCACGTCCCCGATGGACCCCACCTTCTTCCCTTTATAGGTCGCGCCGTGGGCCTGGCAGGCGTCCTCAATGATCTTGACCTTCTCCCCCACTGCCTCACGGATCTCGTCCATTAGTGACGGATAACCGAACAGGTGCACCGGCATGACCGCAGCGGTTTCCTTGCCCACCCTTATCTCCTGGGGGTCCAGGTTATAGTCCTGAGGTGAGGAGTCGGCGAACACAGGGGTCGCGCCGGCATGCACAATGGCATTGGCGGTAGCTATGAAGGAGAGGGGGGTGGTGACGACCTCCTTGCCTCGAACGTTTAGGGCCAGCAGGGACAGGATCAATGCGTCGGTCCCTGACGATACGGAGATGGCATGATCTGTACCAACAAAGCGCGCGAACTCGTCCTCGAACTTGAAAACGCTCTCGCCAAGCACCATGCGCTCGTTGCGCAGGGCGTCGGACATGGCCTCTATCATCTCTTCGGTCACGGTAGGCCGTGATGTTGGGATCTTGTTCATGAGCTCACTTCCTCTCGATCTGATGTGCAGGATTTCCTACCACCAAGGCCCCCGGGGGAACATCACGGGTCACGACCGCACCCGCGCCGACCAGGGCGTTCTCTCCGATGGTCACACCGCAGACTATCACAGCACCAGCGCCAATGGAGGCGCCCTTCTTGACGGTGGTGGGCACAATGTCCCAGTCCCCCACCGCCTTGGGGTAAAGGTCATTGGTGAAGGTCACGCGAGGGCCGACAAAGACCTCGTCCTCGATGGTAACTCCAGTTGGGATGAAGGCAAAAGCCTCAATCTTGCAGCGGTCCCCGATGGTGACGTTGCGCTGTACCTCGACATAAGCTGCTATCTTGCAGTCGCGGCCTATCCTGCAACCATAAAGGTTGACGTAGTCGCGTACTACTGTTCCCTCCCCGATCTCACAATCGACGATCGAGTGATACTTGGCCAAGAGCTTCATCTGGAAATCGAAGTATCTCCTTGGCCATAAATATTTGCAGCTTGGTCACTGGTCCTGACGCTATCTGGTCTTCGAATACTTGAACCCCTTGCGAGCCCTAACACCACGACGTCCTTGGAAAGGAAGAGGATCGATACTGTCTGCGATATGTGAAGGATGCATCCTATGTCCCTGCGATTGGTATCTGCCTGTTGCTGGCATGAGGTATCCTGGCAGAAAGAGATTGACTTCATGATAAAAAGGAAGATGCAACCTGACTTTGACACCTGACGCCCTCAATTTCACTGGTTTTTGAAAATTGACACCATGTCCTAGCACGTCCGAAACCGCCTCGGAAC
>MVRB01000071.1 GCA_002067635.1 Methanomassiliicoccales archaeon PtaU1.Bin030
CAAGGGCCGGGGGAGGGAGGTCCTGGCCGTGGTGCGCACATCGGACCTCATCCTCTTCGTCATCGACGTGTACGACATGAACATCGACGTCCTGGTCAACGAACTCTATAACACTGGCATCCGTTTGAATACCCATCCTCCCAACGTGGTCATCACCAAGACCGAGAGGGGCGGCATCGAGGTCAAGCCCACCGTGGCTCTGACCAAGATCACCCCGGAGATGGCCTCGGACATGGTGGCCGCATATGGCCACGTCAATGCCGAGGTCATCATACGCGAGGACATCGACGAGGAGCAGCTCATCGACGTCCTCACCGGGAACAGGGTCTACCTGCGCTCGTTGACGGTGGTGAACAAGATTGACCTAGTGGATGAGGAGCACCTGCTGAGGATCAAGGAGAAGATGCGCGGGTGGGACCCCATCTACGTTGCCGCCAACAAGGACCTCGGCATCGAGGAGCTGAAGGAGGCCATCTACAAGAAGCTTGACTTCATACATGTCTTCTTGAAGCCCCAGGGCCAAGAGGCGGACATGAAGGAACCCATGGTCATAATGGGGGGCTCCACCGTGGGGGACCTGTGCGACCGCATCCACCGGTCCTTCCGCCGCAACTTCCGCTATGCCACGGTGTGGGGAAGGTCCGCTAAGTTCCCCGGTCAGACCGTAGGCACGGAACATGTCCTGATGGACGGTGATATTATAACCATCGTGGTGAAGCGGGGCGGTGAGTGAAATGCCTCATGCTGATACGTCATTGAGAGGACTTGTCTGCATCTGCTTACCCTAGGACCTTTTTGATGCGCTTCAAAGGGCAGTGCACAGGCGGACCAGCTTGTCTATCTGCACGGCCATCGCGTCCCTGATGGCCAGGGCATCGGTGCCCCGTTCCCGGCCCGTGCGCTCAAGGTAGGAGGGGAACCAGCTGGAGACGTGGTTGGAGGGCTGGGGGAGAAAAACGAACAACAGCCCCTCTGGCGGATAGTTGGTCCTCACCCAGTTCTTGGCCACATCCCCTAAGGCCACTATTCCCTGGACGCCCTCTTCCAGGAGGGCATCGACCTCCGCTCTCACTGTGTCCTTGCCCCCTTCCCGCCCCTCATCCTGCGGCGACGGGCTGAGGTAGATCAGATGGCCGTACCGGAACAATTTGTGCAGCTGGGCCATTTTTTCGTCCTCCTGGGCATCCCACATCTCACGGAGGAAACGCTGGACCCTTACCAGAAGCCTTCCTGGCTCCCCCGCTGCGAATATCATTCTCCTGGCTGATTCCTCGTCAAAGGTCCTGCTAACCTTGTATATGGGTATCAGGCTGGGAGAGGGGGACTCGGCCACGATGATGACCCTGACCGTGGGAGGACGAGGCACCACCACCGGGCCCCCTGCCGGTCCGAACCCCTCGCCCCGACCTTTCTCTTTACCATCGTCACCCATGCTCATCACCATAGCATGGGATAGCGCCGATTAATCCTTTCCCTTTACAGGCCAGGAGCGCGGCAGGAAAATGGTTTTATAACCTCATCACATGTTGGCGGCGATGATTCAGAGGCCCCGGGGGACCCGTGATTTCGGTCCTGAGGAGATGGAGAAAAGGCGCTCTCTGGAGAGCAAGATGCGCCAGGAAGCAGCATTGTTCGGTTTCCGGGAGGTTACGACACCGATATTCGAGCATACCGAGCTATTCACCATCAAGTCGGGCCCCAACGTGGTGGAGGAGATATATGCCTTCACGGACAAGGGTGGCCGGGACATCTCCCTGCGCCCTGAGCTTACTGCGCCGGTGATGCGTTTCTTCGTCAATGAGCTGACAAACTATCCGCGACCCCTGAAGATGTTCTACTTCGGACAGTGCTTCCGCTACGAGCGTCCGCAGTCGGGCAGGTTCCGTGAGTTCTACCAGTTCGGTGCTGAACTGATCGGGAACCCTGGGCCGGAGAGCGATGCGGAGGTCATCGCCCTTGCAGCGTCCATAATGAGAAGCGTGGGGCTCAAGGACTACAGCATCCGGATCGGTCACATAGGCGTCCTCAGGGGGCTTTTGGCCAGCTCAGGGGTGGAGGGGGCACAGGCTGCGCCTATCCTTCAGAAGCTGGACAAGAAGGAGTATGAGGAGGCATCGGCGCGCATGGCCGAGGCTGGAATATCCGCCGAGGAGGCGGAGAGGATAATCGAGATCACCAAGACCTCGGGTCCTAGGGAGGTCCTGGACAGGATCGAGGGCGGGGCCAGGGACCACCTACTGGAGATCTTCAAGATACTATCCTTCTACGGATTCGATAACGTGCAGGTGGACCTGGGCGTTGTCCGCGGCCTCGATTACTACACGGGAATGGTTTTCGAGATGGACGCCCCCGTCCTGGGCGCGGAGAAGCAGATCTGCGGCGGCGGGTCCTACTCCCTGACGGAGCTGTTCGGAGGGGAGAAGACCTTCTCCACGGGCTTCGGGATAGGCTTTGACCGCACGCTCTTGGCGCTGGAGCGGGAGGGCTATCAGGCACCGCCCCATGTCATCGACGCCTTCGTGATACCGGTCACGCCCTCTACGAAGGAAGACGCTTTCAGGATCGCTGCCCAGCTGCGGAGGGAAGGCGTGGCGACGGAGGTCGACCTCATGGGCAGGAGCCTCTCCAAGAACTTCAAGCACGCTGCTTCCTTGAACGCCCGCAAGGTCATCATAGTGGGCGAAAAGGAGCTGGCCCAGGGGGCCGTGGCTGTGAGGGACATGTCGTCTGGGGATCAGAGGTTGGTGAAGAAGGAAGACCTTAGGTCCGAGTTTAAGTGAATTGAAAAGTGCCCGGGACCGGCGCTTGTGGGGATTCGGAGGAAAAACGACTGTTCAGGAGGAGAGTTGAGCAGCCGACCCCGGGCACTAAAAATATCAAATAAAGCTCTTCTATATAAACTTTCCTCCATACTGGTGTCTATCTATCGAGATAACCAAGGCGTGCCGTTGCGCAGATGCGGAACCTAGGGACCAAACTTAGTCTTCGGTCTCTACATCGAAGTAAATTCGCATTAGCGCACGGTATTCTACGATCCTGTCATCCTTAACCTTGCACTCCGTCTCCACCATTTTGCCCCATCGTATACCGCGCACTGTCTTAGCGGCCACTTCGATGGCGTTCTGGGCGGCATCGTCAAAGCTCGAAGAGGATATGCCCACGATGTCGATTATCTTCTGAACCATGTTCATCGCTCCCTGAGTAGCATATGGGACGTCGAACCTGATTAAGGATTGGGTCGGCCGTGGGGCTGCAGGGACCTCATTATGTCCTGCTCCCTGTTAAGCAGCTCGTCCGCCCTAGCTACCATAGGATGCTCCCTGCGTACGTTGCGGAAGGTCACCTGCTTGAACCTGCCCATGCGCTCCCTGAGGTCACTAAGGAACGGCTGCAGGTTTGAGGCCCTGCACCGGTACTGTCCGTTGACCTGACGCACCAATACCTCAGAATCGCTGATGACCTCCACCTCGGTAGCGCCCAGATCCTCGGCCTCTTTCAGCGCTGCTATGGCCCCGCTGTATTCCGCCTCGTTGTTGGTCATCTTTCCCAGGTATCGGCCATATTCCCTGATGACCTTTCCCGCCTCATCAGTGATCACCAACGCGAAGGCAGCGGGTCCGGGGTTGCCCCGAGAGCCGCCATCAGTGTAGATGAAGAGCTTCATCCTGGACCTCATGCCTTCCCGGGCCGTGGGGCCCTAAGCGTCTCTTTCCACCGGTTCTTATCGTCAACAAGAACGATGCGTGGCTCTATGGGTGCATCAGCCAGCTCGAAGGCCATGATGATGATGCGGTCGCCCACGCGGACCAGCCTTGCGGCGGCCCCGTTGACGCATATTGTGCCCGATCCCGCCTCTCCGGCCACCACATAGGTCTCGAAGCGTGCCCCGTTGTTCACATCCGATATGAGGACCTTCTCACCGGGCCATATGTCCGCCTCCTCCAATAGAGAGCTATCTATGGTGATGCTCCCGATGTAGTCAGGGTCGGCCTGAGTGACCACGGCACGGTGGATCTTACCCCGAAGGAGAACGCGCATGATTGCGATGATGGTCCTCTAGCTCATGAATCTTTTCCTTGAAAAAGATAACCAGGCTCAAGGACCCTGTGTTAGGGGATAGAGGTGGGCTACGCCTCCCCATGAGGAAGTTATTTTATCGATACGCCCATTTGCCCCTGCTCTTCGGCCTCATAGGGCTGAAGGAGATAGACAAGGGGTTAATATGAGCAAAAAGGCGGTAGCAGCAATCTTGGTAGTGGCCGTGCTGGTAGTGGCCAGCGCAGCGGTCGCTATGATATATCTGAACAAGAACGATTCCAGCGACGGCACCACAGGCACCATATCTGTCCTGGACGACAGAGGGATATCTGTGAACCTGACTGCAGCACCGGAGAGGATCATATCCCTGGGGTCGGCATTCACGGAGATAATCTTCGATCTTGAGGCCAAGGACAAGGTCGTGGCCGTGGACAAGTCCTCCATGTGGCTGGTGGAGAACACCACAGGCACGGAGAACATCACCAATCTGCAGGGCGTTAGCACACTGAGCGTTGAATCAATACTGGCCCTGGACCCTGATCTGGTGGTCATTTGGAACTTCGGCATGTACTCTACCTTCATCACCAACATGGAGAGTTCCGGGATACCCGTGGCCGCGTTCTACCCCAAGAACGTGACCACCATCCTAGGGACCATAGAAAGGCTCGGAGAGCTGATAGGGGAGAAGTCGAAGGCCCAGGAGATGGTCGCCGAAATGAATGCCCGTATCGAGGCCGTACTGGAGAAGACTGCAAACATCTCGGAAAGCGAGAGGCCGAAGGTCTACCTGGAGCTTGCCTCTTACGGGGGGACGACCGTCGGGAACGGAACCCTGTCCAACGACATCATCGAGATGGCCGGTGGAGTGAACATCTTCAACAACGGGACCAAGACCTGGGTCGCATCCACAGAGAGCATCGTGGAGAAGAACCCTGACATCATCATCATCGAGGATGCCAGCACCAAGAGCAATGACGACCTGAAGGCCAACCTGGGGTCTACGGTGAACGCGGTGACGGGCGACAAGATCTATCGGATCGACGGTACCACCCTGACCACAAGTCCCAGCGTGGTCGAGGCCCTGGAGAACATGGCCAAGTGGTTCCACCCAACGCTGTTCCAGTGATCGCTCCAAACCTCTTCCGTTTTTACTTCGTCTCGATCAGAGGATGGTCTTTAATGGATAAGGAACATCGAGGTGCGGATGGCTGCTGAGGACATAGCCAAGATCCAGAGGGCCAAGTACGCGAGATGGTCAATTATCATCGTGATCCTGTCCCTGGCGCTCGTCGCTGCCATCATCATCTGCCTGAGCATAGGCGTGGTGAGCATACCTTTCGACCAGGTGATATCCATACTGCTCGGAGGGGGAAGCGAGAGGGACAGGCATATAGTCCTCAACCTCCGCCTTCCCCGGGTGCTGCTGGGAGTCATCGTGGGGGCATCCCTTGCCGTGGCCGGGGCAACCATGCAGGGTCTGTTCAGGAACCCCATGGCCTCTCCTTCTGTCATCGGCATATCCGCCGGCGCGGCGTTCGGCGCATCCCTGGCCCTGGTCCTTGGAGTATCCTGGGTCAGCGGGGCGTTCGCCATTCCGGCCATGGCTTTCCTCTTCGCTTTCATAACACTGTTCCTCGTGTACGCCGTGTCCCGGGACCGCCGCGGGTATGTGCCCGTGGAGACATTGCTGCTGGCAGGGATAGCCATCGGGGCCCTGTTCAACGCCCTAGTGTCGGCCTTGCAGTACTTCGCGGGGGACAAGCTGTCAGGTGTGGTCTTCTGGCTCATGGGCGGCCTGAACAACGCCACCTGGGACCAGATCCTCATCTCCGTCCCAGCAGCGATCCTCGGTTGCTCGATCATCATGATGCTCTCCAGGGACCTCAACGCCATCATGGTTGGGGAGGAGCAGGCAGGAAAC
>MVRB01000072.1 GCA_002067635.1 Methanomassiliicoccales archaeon PtaU1.Bin030
CACCGGCTGCTCCGGGAGGCCATATATCTTGTTCACCTCCGCGTTCAGGAGTAGCCGTAAACGGTCCTGGACCTGCACGGTGGTCCTGCGCCCGTCCGACGTGGGCGCGGTGACATGGCCGCGAAAGATGATGATGTCGGTCGTAGTGGTAACGCCATCCTCGGTCACCTGGTAGATACGGGATATGATGACCGACATGTTGGTGACCGGTGTCAGTATCGCGTCCAGCGCCCGCTTCGAGAACACTATCTCGCCGGACACGATGGCCGATGTCTGGTTGCCGCTGAGCGAATAGGACAGCAGGGCGTCGGTGACGTTAGTGCCGTCGATGTACACCGCCGGGGCATAGGTCCAGGAGTAGGTCATTAGTAGCTCACCTGCTGATAGCACTTGAGGGTGTACTTGCAAGAGGGGCTGGAACCGGCCTCGATCTCCGGCTCGAACGACTCAATGATGACATGTATCGGCGATGACGTGTTATTGATGGGCCATACCCCGTCGCCGTTATAGATGGCCAGGTAACGGGATTGTGATTCGTCGTACTGCATGCCGGTGATGAACGCCTGGATGCTCGCCTTCCAACTGGCCACGCCGGACCATGAGGTCACGGTCGGTCCTGTCTCCCCAGTGATGGTTATCTCCAATGAAGCGCCCTCGTCCGTGGTGAACTCCTGCTCTGACGGTGGCACATCGGGCCATCCCAAGGGGGTCACCGGCTCGCGCCATACCTCCTTCCATGTGAATATCCCCAGGTCGACGCCGCTGGAATACCCAGCGGAGGTCGTTGATAATTTGCCAACAAAGTTCGATGTCATCTCCTGTTCACCACCCTCTCCCTGTAATAGCTGTCAATGCCTCGCCTGATGGCCTGCTCGAGCTGGACGTTCCTACTCACGTCGCCGTTGATGTTTACGGTGATATTGCCACTGAACCCGCCGCTCCCCATCTCGGAGCGTATGGTGTCGCGCAATGCTTTCAGCAGGTCGCCCTTGTCCTTCACTACCTCACCGGCATGTACGTTCACCAGGCCGGTGGCCGTGACCTCACCGCCGGTGGCAAGGCCGGGGATGAGCGGCCCCTTGCCTCCAAGCATGTTGTAGACATCTTCCAATGGCCGCTTCCAATAGTTTGCATCAGAACCCTGCCCAGGCTTGCCGACCTCGATAAAGCCCACGTTGGCCTTCCCCTCGCTTGGAAGCGGAGGCTGCCCGGTAGTGTTGCTCGCCCCGGTCCATCGGTCATAGTCCGTTTGTGCCTGCGGTGATGATGCCCAGGTAGCCACTGCAGCTATAGCTATGCCCAATATGGCCGTCCCCAGCGTCCCCAGGACGCTCATCTCCCCAATGGAGGTCATTATCTTGCTGAACACAGAGTTTCCTAACCCATTGAGGACGCTCATGGTCCCTATGGCCGTGGTCATGGTCCCCAGCACCAGCGCCCCCAGCGTGCCCAGCACCACCATCGTTCCGATGGCGAGAACTATCGCGCCCAGCACCAGAAGGCCGAGGGTGGCCAGGATGGGCATGCTTCCTATGGATTCTATTATCTTCTTCAGTACTAACACGCCCAACTCCCTGAGCTTTTCCAGTATGATGGGCAGCTTCTCGGTCAGGAACTTCCAGACGCTCTCCCCGATCTTGGTTAGTATCTTGGTCCAGTCCACCTTCTTGGCGAACTCCATGAACACGTCCAGGTAGATGCCCGGTATCTCGGCCATCAGTGCCATGCCCAAGCTCGCGCCCCTCAATCCCTGGGCTTTCAGCTCCTTGCGTTTCTCCCGGACGCGCCTCATTATCTCCTTACCGATGAGCCGGAAGAACAGCGCTATAGGACGGATCATCATCGCCAGGGTGTCAGCGAAGGGGCGGATTATCTGCATGAAGCCCATGTTGAGCAGACGGACCGCGTTGCGCAGCGAGGCGGAGGATTGCATCAGGAAGCTCAGCATCTTCTGGCCGATGCCAATGAGCGCCTGGACCCCCGCCGCCGCGATGCCGCCCACGCCTCCGGCGACAGCCGCTTGCCCCAGGCCCCCCGTTCCCTTTGTGACGCTGGAGAACATCCCGCGCAATGATTTGGGCAGGAGGCCCTTGACGCTCTTCTGGAGGTCGGCCACGGCCCTGTTCTGCGCCTTGGTGGTATCTTTCGCTATCCTGTCCAGTTCGCCCTTCGCACCCCTGGTCTTTACCTTAACGATCAATCCGACTTCTTCGGTCATCTCTCCCCCATGAGCGCCCTGCCTACCGCATAGGCCATCCTATCGTCGTTAAGCTCCTGGATGTATGGGAGTACGAACTCCAGCAGCTCGGCGTCCGGCGCGGACATCCCCTCCTCCAGCTGCGAGGTTGTCATCCCGCCCCCATTGCCGTAGAGCAGAGCGGCCCGCACCATAAGCTCGTTCACCTCCCAGCTAACGTGACGTGGGCGTTCAGTGTAGGCCCAGACGAGCTGGTCTCGGATGTTGAGCCCTCGGATGCCTCTGTCTCGGCTTCCGGCGGTCTCAGGAAAAAATAGGAGTTGATGTCCTGTGCCTCCTGTGCTATGTAATCGACCAGCTCCGCGTCCTGCGATTCGATGCCCTCCTTGGTGATGGGGAACGGCGCTTCCTTGAGACAGAACTGCGCCCAATACACCTCGTCCATGAAGCAGAGGTCCATCTCCGGGGCCATGTCCTTGCCCTTGGCCTTGACCTTTAGGTTATTGGCCCTGGCCAGCGTCCTCCTCAGCTCTCCCATCTCTCTCTTGTTCAATCGCTTCACGACGCATGGGGCCAATCCCCACGGTTCCAGGCTGACCACTCTCTCCGGCTCGAACGTTACTGACATACACATACCTTCGAATGTTGGAAAGGATTGGAAGCGGTTTAGTATCTGCTCGGCTCGGTGGTGTCCCATCCGGCCAGGACCACGGAGCATGATTGCGCTCTCAGGTCCACCGTCTCCGTAAGCTCGTCCTTCGGCCCAGCGGTGGGCTCGTCCCTCCGGCCAGGGTAGACATTGGTGAATATCCAGCTCATGGTGGCCGAGACCTCGGCGGCCAGCGTCACCTTGAGATAGGGTATGGGGGTGGGGTTGCTCGCCGTCGGCCCGGTGGAATTGCCGTATAGCTTCTGCTTGAGCGTGGCCGAGCTGTCGAACAGCTTGGTCAGGGAGATGTCGTACATGCGCTCGCCGTACTTCCTCCGCACGGCCTTATCGCTCCCCCCAGCCCACCTATGCTCGGTGTCGTTGTCGATCTTGACCTCCAGCTTGTCAATGTGAGAGATGGTCGTGTAGTCCGTCCCGTTGGACGAGGTGGCCACGGTCACGTTGGCGAAGATTATCGGCGCGGCCTGGTCCGGCAATGTCTGCGAGGTGAACGAGCTTGGTGCTGACAGCGCTTCATTGCTGTATTCACCGCTCAAGGACAGGCGGATAGGCTCATCGGAACCGGCCTCATAACCGAAGGACGCCTCCTTGACCGAGCAGCCATAGTATTTGGTCAACGAGTAGGTGGAACCGGGGACCACGGCCTTGCAGACATCTATCTCCATGGTGCTGGGGCTGTCGGACTCCGAGAACGTGGCGGCATAGGAGCCGGAGGAACCGCTGATGGCCCCATGCGGCCCGATGACGGTCTCCAATATCCAGGGGTCGCATAGGTCGAAGTCGCCCTTCCACGTCCCGTTGTACTTCCCCGCCTTCGCGGACTGCCAGTTCCTTGAGCCTGGACCGTAACTGTAGTTCATGGACCGGTCCGAGGTCATGCTCAGATCGAGATTGTACCCGAACGCCTTGTTCACCAGATTAGCGCCGGAGCCGAAGTTGTCGGCCCCCCCTGCCGTCAGCTCGAACCCGTATAGGACCGAGGCATTGGCTCCCGTTGGACTTGCTGCCATTTACACACCCACCCCTCTTATATTATCTGAAAGGAGGTCATCCAGACCCCCACATCTTGTCTATCACCAGGTACATGAGCGGGAGGAACAGGGAGATGAAGGCCCCTACCATTATCTTGAAATAGGTCTCCAGCGTCCCAATGCGTTGCTCGTGCTGATAGCACATCTGAGCGGGGCATGGTCGTTCGCGCAGTTCATCGACCTTGCTTTTCAGGTCTTGCACATCCTTTCGCAGATACCGCATTTCCACCAACACCTCACCAAGCGTAGTGCTCTGTTCCTCGTCGTTCATGTTATCGTTCTCCAACTTCCCGCTGCTCCTCACACCCTCACTTTTCTTCTGCCTTCGGCGCAAATGCGTTGATGAGCAGCCGCGCCCCGGACATCCCGCCCACGGACGCCCCGGCCACTATCAGGAATGGCGTGTAGCCGATGGCAAAATTTCCGGTCTCGATGAGCCCCCATGTAGTAAGGGCCGCCGTTACCAATGCCCCGCCATATCCGAGGACGAACTCCTTGACGGTGTTCATCGTGATCGGGGGGTCATACTTCCTGACCAGGTTCCCGGCCAGTCCTGCGAGCAGGACGAAGGCCGCCAGTTCCCACGTTGCTTCTATCATGTTTCGTTCCCTCCTTATCCTTCCTTCCCGGCATGCACCAGGTATATCTCCTGCTCCATCGCGTGAGTGTAGCTGGTGCCGTTGGCCTGGATGTTCTCCCTGGCCCGCGCCATGACGTACTTCATCACGGCCTCGATGCTCAGGTCTCGCTCCAATATCTCCGCGATATGCGCCTTGGCCTCGGCCACGGCGGGCCGCGCGAACGGCTGCGGTTCCATGCCGACCTCGTGAAGCTTGCGTTGGATGGCGAACGCCACGCGCCTGCCCTCCTCGCCCGTAATTCCCAATTTTTGGTTGACCCACTGCTCCAGCGGGGCCAGCGGCGGCCAGTATTGCGCCCTCACCTCCGGCTCGTGCGATGGCCCGGTCCCGAACTCGATATAACCCGCATATGGAGTTCGGAACTCGATCCACCACTCGTCCGCCTCCTCGACCAAGGCCCGCAGCTTGTCCAATGTCGCGGAGTGCTCCCATTCATACTCCACCTCAGCGGCGGTCATCTGCGGACCACCTCCTTGCGTAGCTGATAAAGGACCACTTCCACGTCCCATTGGTACAACCATTGGTTCCCGCCGCGATACGCCCCATCCTGATGCGTCATAAGGTCATAACCGGTCCAGGGGTGATCGAGGTACAGGTCCAGGATGCGGCATACCTCCTCCTTGGCCTGGAACGCATTGCTCCGGTCCCGGCACCGGATGGATATGGTCAGGTGGTGCTCGATGCGCTGCGCCTCCGCGCGCCCGACGAACCGGGACGGCGATGTCAGGGGATAGACCTTGATGAGCGGGACGAGGCCCTGCGGCTCCCGCCTCGCGTCATCGTCCCTTATCTCCGGCACGGTCGTTAGTGACCACTGCGCCGTGAGAAGGTCGGCTATGAGCGTTCGAGGCTCGACCTGTAGCTCGAACGGGAAGAAGTTACAATTGGTGAATGTCCAGTTGGATGTGAGCGCATTGCCCAGGTTGCCGCTGTATGAGTAGAGGTCGCAGCGGGTCGCGCTTATGTTGATGCTTGTGGTTGGTACGTTCCAGCCGTGGCTCGGCGTATCGCTGGCGCTCTTTATGACGCAATGGCTGGAGGCCGTCCCGTTGACGATTACGCTGAACCCCTCGCCGTAGACGAACCCCGCCCCAGCGCTGTCATCGAATATTAAACTGGAGCCTGCGCTGAGCACTAGCGAACCGCCCCCTACCGAATCCGTCACCCGGTAGTATGTGGCCGTCGAATCCTCGGCCATGACGGTCGTTGCTCCGGCAAGGTCCAGCGTGGGGCTCATCCGGCACGCTCCAGATCGGCCATGAGCGGGTATGCGGCCAGCCCCATCGTCCTGTTCTGCCGGATGGCCTTGGCTATCGGCCTCCTAAGTCCGCTATATTCGTCCTCCGGGCTGTTCCTGGTGATGCTGTACGCGCCCTGAGCAACATCCCCGACGTGCGCGAACACCCCGCTCACGGTGATGTTCGAGCCGAGGGTAATGGGTGCTTCTGCCATCAGATCATACAGCGTCTGCCCCGCCCCGGTCTTGATGGTCCCGCTTCCGGTCATCACTATCTGCGACGTGCCGAAGTCC
>MVRB01000073.1 GCA_002067635.1 Methanomassiliicoccales archaeon PtaU1.Bin030
AGGGTCGCGGGGGATGGTTTTGGTAGAATCAGTTACCCTAAAGGTGGAGAGCGCTCAGCACCAATCCGAGGTAGGTCTGGGACGGGCTCGGATAGACACTCAAACGAGGAAAGAGCTCAACGTGGACATGGGGGATTTCATCGAGATAGTAGGCAAGAGGAGGACCGCGGCCAAGGTCTTCCGGGCCTCCAACGAGGACGAGGGGAGGGGCATCATCTCCATCGATGGCATGATACGCTCCAACGCAGGGGTCAGCATCGGGGAGAAGGTGGTGGTGATGAGGGCCGATACCCAGCCCGCGGCCAAGGTGGTGGTCGCGCCCAAGATCCCCCCTGGAAAGAGGGTGAGGTTCGGACAGGGGGTGGAGGAGCTGTTCAAGAAGGGGCTGACCAACCGCCCTTTGGTCAAGGGGGACGCCATGATCATCCCCAACATCGCCCTGATGGGGGGTTTCCTGCCCTTCGTGGTCATCAGCACCGTACCCAGCGGAGTGGTGGTGGTCGGCGGCCACACCGAGCTGGTGGTTAAGACCGAGCCCATCGAGGCCACCGAGGCCACCACTACATCGGTAACATACGATGACGTGGGCGGCCTGGAGGACGAGCTGAAGCGGGTACGGGAGATAATCGAGCTGCCCCTCAAGCACCCCGAGCTCTTCGACCGCCTGGGGATCGATGCTCCCAAGGGCGTGCTGCTGTACGGTCCGCCCGGCACGGGCAAGACGCTCATCGCCAAGGCCGTGGCCAGCGAGTCGGGGGCTAACTTCTACTCCATCCAGGGCCCGGAGATAATGTCCAAGTACTACGGGCAGAGCGAGGAGAAGCTCCGGGAGAAGTTCGAGGAGGCGGAGAAGACCGCCCCCTCCATCATCTTCATAGACGAGATCGATTCCATCGCGCCGAAGCGCGAGGAGGTCATGGGCGAGACCGAGCGCAGGGTCGTAGCCCAGATGCTCACCCTGATGGACGGCCTAGGAGGCAGGGGGCAGGTCATAGTCATCGGGGCCACCAACCGCGAGGATGCCATAGACCCCGCGCTCCGACGGCCGGGGCGCTTCGACCGGGAGATCGAGATCGGGGTGCCCACCCTCAGCGGACGCAAGGAGATCCTGCAGATCCACACCCGGGGGATGCCGCTGTCATCGGACGTGGACCTGGACATGCTGGCCAACAGCACCCACGGCTACGTGGGGGCGGACCTGGCCTCCCTGGCCAGGGAGGCGGCCATGAAATGCCTCAGGCGCCATGTGCCGGAGTTCGAGCTTGACAAGCCCGTGCCGCCGGTGGTGCTGGAAAGGATGAGGGTCACACAGCAGGACTTCAAGGAGGCCCTCCTTGAGGTCGAGCCCTCGGCGATGCGGGAGGTGTCGGTGGAGATACCTGACGTCACCTGGGACGACGTCGGCGGCCTGGAGGACGTGAAGAGGATGCTGAAGGAGATGATCGAGCTTCCCCTGCAGGACCCCCAGTGCTTCACGCGCCTGGGCATAAAACCTGGTCGGGGAGTTCTGCTGTACGGTCCGCCAGGAACCGGCAAGACCCTCCTGGCCAGGGCAGTGGCCAACGAGTGCAAGGTAAACTTCATCAACGTCAAGGGCCCGGAGATCATGTCCAAGTGGGTAGGGGAGTCCGAGAAGGCCATCCGCCAGATCTTCAAGAAGGCCAAGCAGGTGGCCCCGGCCATTGTGTTCCTGGACGAGCTGGACGCGGTGGCGCCGAGGAGGGGCATGTCCAACGAGTCCAACGTCACCGAGAGGGTGGTGAACCAGCTGCTCACGTCCATGGACGGCTTCGAGTCCCTGGGCCGGGTCACGGTGGTGGCCGCCACCAACCGCCCGGACATCGTGGACCCCGCGCTCCTGAGGCCGGGAAGGTTCGACCGACTGGCCCTGGTCCCGGTACCGGATGCGGAGGCGCGGAGGAGCATACTGAGGATCAACACCAAGGCCATGCCCCTGATGGGCGTGGACCTGGAGAGCGTGGTGGCCCGCACCGAAGGATACGTGGGGGCGGACCTGGAGGCCCTGTGCCGGGAGGCGGCCATGGTGGCCATGAGGGAGTCGCGTGACGCCGACAAGATCACCATGAGGCACTTCGACGCAGCCCTGAAGACCATACGCCCATCGTCCAGCAAGGACGTCATGAAGTGGTACGAGAACTTCGCGCGTTCTATGGAGAACCTGCCCCCCAAATGGCAGGACCCTGGTGTGTACCGCTGAGCGCTCACGAGCCCCAGGACAGGCAGTCCCACATCTCCCCGTCCTCGCGGAACATGGGGCCAAGCGGCCCCTCCGTGCCCAGCATGCCCCCCCAAATGCCCCCCGGCTCACCCCAGTGGCCCTGGAACAGCAGCCACCCGGGAACGGCCCCGTTCCACTCCTCCCCGATGGGCACCAGGACGTAGTCCTGGGGCTCCCACCGTTCCCCGGACCCATCTATCTTGTCGCCCGCGATGATGCTCCTGGTGCCGGGGAAATAGTTAGCGTGGCTGCCGCGGGAGACTATCACCACCGGGTGGGTCCCGTTCTCCGCATCCACGCCCTCGTCCCAATCCTCCCGTCCGAAACCATGGTGCTGGCTCAGGACCGCCCGTTGGGGTTCTAGGTCTTCCCTGTCGAGCACCACCTGCACCATCTCCCAGTCCCCCTCGTGGGAGTTGAAGGTCCCGAGGTTGAAGACGTAGAACATCCAGTACTGCAGGGCGACCTTGCCGTCCCCCTCCGTGACGCGCACGTACACCGTGGGCTGGACGATCGATATGTCGTTCTCGTAGGCGGTTATGACCCCCATGTCATCGCCCGATCCCTTGTAGTTGTCGAGGTAGGTGCCCCGGCCGGCCAAGGACAGTTCATCGGAGATGGGGTTCTCCACTATTATCGTCCGCCCGCGATCGGTGAGGTGCGACCTCCCTATGAAGTACTCCGCCTCCGAGGGGAAGGTCCTCTCCTCGACGGAGAAGCGAAGCACTGGGGAATAGGTCATGGCCAGCTCCCATCTCTGGTCCTCGCTCAGGGGATCCCAATCGCCGCCTGATGAAGGGGCCCTCTCCCAGTACACGGCCAGGGCTGATGCTGACAGCACGAGCAGGGCGAGCCCCAGGGCTGTGAGCCAGAACCTCTGTGATGGCTCACCCGCGGTCGAAGCGGCAACTACGGGCATGGGTGCTAGGCGAGCAAGCTTCATCGCCGGGCATCGCTAGGGGTTGGCATCACTTAAGGATGATGCTAGGATCTCCTCAGAGCTCATTGGCCAGATAGCGCACTATCCGCTCGTAGACCTCGGGATTGCGGGCGTCCTCGCCACCGGCGTCGATGTTGGGATTATCGTTCACCTCGATGACGACGTACTCGCCGTCGACCTCCTTTATGTCCACACCGTACAGGCCGTTCCCTATGGCCCTGGAGGCCCTTACGCCTACCTCCAGCAGTTTGGGGTCCGCCAGCCTCGGGTCGACGGCCTCGATCTTGGCCCAGACGATGTGCCCGTTGTCGTTGCGCTGTATCTTCCAGGAGTCCCCGGGCATCACGTACTTGCAGACGAAGAGCACCTGGCCGTTGAGAGTCGTCACCCTCCAGTCGAAACGCGAGGGGATGAAGCGCTGCACGACTATCTCATCCGCTCTTCGGAAGTACTTCCTGGCGGTCTCCTGGAACGCGTGCACGCTCTCCACCTTGTCCACGTGCATGGAGAAGGACGTGTGCGGCGCCTTCAGGATCAGCGGGGTTCCCAGCTCCCCGAAGAGGCCCTCCATCGTCCTTCTGTCCAGCTCCCTTTTTCCAATGAACCGGGTCTCGGGGATCTTTATGCCAGCGCGGAGAAGGTGCATGTACATGTTTATCTTGTCGCAGCAGATGATGATGGAATCGGGATCGTCGATGACCCTCATCCCATGGAGCTCCGCCATCCTGGAGGCCACGTAGGCGGCGTTGAGCGGATCGGTCAGGGAGCGGATGAACAGGGCATCGAAGGAGGGGATGCGGTCGATGTCCTGACGGTACACGTACTCCATCCGGTGGCCCAGCTGATGCGCCGCCAGCTTGAAGTTGACCAGGGCGGTCATCTCCTCGGCCCGGGAGGTGGTGTAGCGCTCCACAAAACAGGCTATATCTGCCATTCGTTCGCCTTCCTCAGCAGCTTAAGCTCCTTGGAGCCAAGCTCATGCAGCGGGCATGAGGTGATGGCGCTGAGCATGATCTTGCCGTCCTCGATCACCCGTATGTTGCATATAGGGAGGTGGAACAGGTCCCATACCTTGCCCGCGATGTCCTGCACGGCGTCGCAGGTCGCGGTCCCCATCACGCACTTGTACTCGCGGATGGCCACGTCGTCCGTGATCTTCTGGACGCACATGGCGTACTTGAAGTTGCGGGTCATGGACTTGGCGATGCGCTTAACATGGCCTGATCTGTAGACCACGCTGTGCCTCTTCATGAAAGGGTTCATCGGATACACGATGCATGGAGGCTCGAAGATGTCGTTGGTTATGTAGTGCTCGGGAACGGGTATCCCCGCGGCGCTAGCCCTCGCCATGCACAGGGGCACCACGTAGGCGTCCAGCGACTCCTTGATGGTGGGGTACACCTTCACACCGGCGATTTCCGCCTCCACGCTCCCGTAGTGGCCCTCGCTCATGTACCGGTAGTCGCCAACGATGTTGACGAAGGCGCTCCCGTTCTCCTGGGCCGACCATTTCTCACGGCCTAACAGCTTCTCACCATCCCTTCCGCCTCGATTACCGATTCTGGATTAATACATTTGTTTCCCAATTCATATTCCAGTATCAGTGCTGCCCAGGAGACCCAGCTCCTCCCGCTCAGGGACCGCATGGGCCCCAGGGCCTCCGTCCGATCCTCCACGGGGGTCCGCACTAAGGCAGGAGGGTGCGCCCATAGCGTTCCATCGAAGGATACAGGCCGTATGATCTCTACCTTTCACAGATGATGCTGGCCAATGCTCGACCACAGCGCGATAGATTATTATATTGACAACCTATTGCATACACCAGTCGTACCAAAGCTCACATGGGATGGTTGAATGCGAAAATTCATTACTGAGCTCAAGGGAAAGACCGTAATGACCAACGATGGGCAGATCCTCGGCATGATCGAGAACTTTTTGGTGAACACCTCGTCCGGGGATATCCAGAACGTGCTGGTAGTACCTGCTGAGGAGGTGGAGACCAGGCTCTACAAGACCGACCCCCAGGGACGCTTGGTCCTCCCGTTCAGCGAGATGAGGGCGGTGCGGGACGTCGTGGTCATGTCCGTCTCCAACGCCTGAGAGAGAACGCCCGTAGGGGGCCTGGGGCCCCCTTCCGAACCCCTTACTTTCTCTTTTGCTTCTTCATCTTCCTGCTTGGGAAGAAGATCATGGCGCCCGAGTTTATGCAGTACCTCAGCCCGGTCATCTGAGAGCTATCATCGCACACGTGGCCGAGATGCCCCCCGCAGCGAGCGCAGGACACGGCGATGCGCCTCCTACCGAACCGTACCTCCAGGCTGGTCTCCACCGACTCCCCTCCGCAGGGAGAGGAGAAGCTGGGCCAACCCGTGCCGGAGTCGAACTGGTTCTCGGACAGGAACAGCTCGTTCCCGCATCCAGCGCATACGTAGGTCCCGATGTCGTGGTTGTTCCAATACTGGTTCACAAAAGGTCTCTCGGTGCCGTTCTGCCGCAGTATGCGGAATTGATCTGCGGTCAGGCTCTCCCTCCATTCCTCTACAGACCTTACAATCCTTCCCCTGGAGCCCGTATACATTGAGGGGGTACGGGGTCTCCACCTATTCATCTTTACCCTCAGAACAATCGCTTTTCCATGTACGCTCCGCTCTTGAAATAGCCTATGGACCGGTAGTAGTTGCGGACGCCTACCCCGCTAGTGACCCTGACCGACCTGCATCCCTCCTCCCGCGCCCTCTCCTCGGCGAGGGCCACAAGCCGCTTGCCGTGGCCGTGGTGCTGCCATCCCTCGCCCTGCTGGCTTATGGGCGCCATGAGCCCGAACACTTTCAGCTCCCGTATGCTGGCCACGGGGCCGTCCCCCGTGCGCAGGCGCACGTATCCGATGAGAGCGTCCCGGTCCTTGATGTCCAGGGACACGAAGTGCTCCTGGCCTCCTGAGGCATCGTAGCGGATCTCGCTGATCGATATGTCCTCGGGACCGTAGTTCCTGACGCCCATGAGGCCGACCTCCCGGCAGCGGATGCATCGGCACCTGTGGCCCTGGGACCTCATGCGTTCCCTTATCAGCTCTCGCAGGTGCCCCTTGTCCACCCCCGCCTCGATCAGCGGCACCGGTATGTCCCTCTGTATGCGCTGGATCCTCACCCACGGCGGCACGTACCGTTTCATCTCCGCCATGACCTCCGCCGCCTCCTCTGTGGTGTACGGACGGTACTCGCCGCTGGACCACATGTCGAACAGCTTGGTCCCCTTGACCACCAGGGTGGGGTACAGCTTCAGCATGTCCGGACGGAAGTCCGGGTCCTCGAAGGCCCGACGGAAGCTGGCCAGGTCCTTTTCGGGGGAAGAGCCGGGCAGGCCGGGCATGAGGTGATAGCACACCTTGAGACCGTGTCGCTTCGCCGTACGGGTCCCGTCGATCACGGCCTGCAGGCCGTGTCCGCGGTTGACCGCCATCAATATGCCATCGTCCAGTATCTGGACCCCCATCTCCACCCGGGTCATGCCCATGGACATGGACATCTCCACCTGCTGCTCCGTGAGAGCGTCCGGCCTGGTCTCTATGGTCATGCCGATGCAGCGGTGCGGCGCTCCCTCATTGAGGCGCTGCGCCTCCTCCAGGTTCGCGGACGGGGAACGGTTCAAGGCGTCGAAGCAGCGTTTTACGAACTCCTCCTGGTAGTCCTGGGGGCGGGAGGTGAAGGTGCCGCCCATGATTATCAGGTCGATCTTGTCGGTACCGTGGCCGATGGCCTCAAGCTGCTCGATGCGTCCCCGCACCTGCTCGTAGGGGTCGAAGTCGAAGGACGCCCCCCTCCGGGCCGCTGGCTCCTTACCAGTGTACGATTGCGGGGACCCGCTCTCCACCCCGCCGGGGCAGTAGATGCACTTGCCATGGGGGCAGGGGGCGGGGGAGGTCATCACTGCCACCACCGCCACTCCGGACAGCGTGCGTACTGGCTTGCGGCGAAGCAGTTCCTGAACCTTAGGCCGGTCCTCTTCGCTGACCGATGCCAGTATCTCGGAGTTGCGCGGCACGCCCGGAAGACCGTACTTCCTGCACAGGGCGATCTTGGCCTGCTGCAACCTCTCCTTGTTCTCGATCTCCCCGTCCAAGATCATCCTGACGAGGTCCTCATGAAAGCCCAAAAAAGCACCTTGTGATCATCCATAGTATACCTGATTCTCTTCTTTCTTTTCCTTCACTTCCTTGGAGGCCATCTCCAGAACGTCTATGCACAGTACCGCATGGTAGGGAAGGAAACGGATGCGCCCCTCCTCCTGGCCCTCGGTCGCGTCCAGCTTCAGGACCAGCACGGTCTCGTTGGCGAAGGCGGCATAGCCGCGGAACTCTCCCGTCGAAGTCATAGGCTCGTCATTGGTGCCGGTGCTAATTATTCTGTACCTGGAACCTATGGTGATCATCTGCTCGATCTCTTTCATTGCCATTTGTTCTCCTCCTCGATGAGCTTCTGAAGGTGGTCCACCGTTTGGCGGTAATTCTGCATGGCCATCTCCACGTTGGCCTCGGTGAAGCTCCACGCCTTGCGCAGGTCCCCGTAGCGAATCCGGTAGCCCTTCTTCAAGGACCCGTCACGCTCCGTCTCCACCTCTTCCAGTATGTCCACGGCCTTGAGCTTGTTGAGGTGGCGGTATATGGTGGGCTTGGTGGTCCTCAGCTGCGCGGCCAGCTCCTCCACCAGCCACGGTCTCTTCATGTTCCGCACGAAGCAGTCCATGAACAGGCGGTAGGGGACGCTGTCCTGGGTGTCGACCACGCTGGTCTTGGGGTTATAGCCCTTAGGTATGTAACCTATGTGTGTGAGGAACTGCATGGCGATCTCATCGACGTCCGTAAGGGGGGTTAGGGGAGTGTTGCTTTCTACGTTGAGCTCGAACATGAGTGTCGGCCAGTAATATCAAGTTAAAGTAATAGCTTTTTTTGTTATAGCAATAGTCCAAAAAACAAAGAAGCTAACGTTTTATTACAAATAATTGCATATTTTGGTTTATTATTTCGCTGTGTTTAATATTTTTATAATAGACCTTACTATTATTTTTTCAATATAATCCATTATCTAAAGCGATAAGAATGAAACGCAGCCAGATGGAGATACAATTGTAGAAAAGTCAGATACTATTGTATTTTTGGGTTAATTAATACCTAACTATACATAAATCATTTATAACAAAACTTCGGTTGACGACCTAGGTGTTCAATTGAAGAAAAATTATCTCATAGCCGCCGTGGTCGCCATTGCAGCGATAATTGTCGTCGCTGGTGTAGCGCTATCGGGAGTTTTGAATCCCGCTACCACCACCAAGACGATAAAGTATCTCGATGTGGCACCTGTGAATCAGCAAGCATACATCCAATCTGGCCAAATCGATGGTGGAGTGAGCTGGGAACCGTACTGTTCTGACTCCATAACCAATGGAACTGGCCACGCCCTGCTTTGGTCTGGAGATATTTGGCCAGACCATCCCTGCTGTGTTGTAGCCATGGACCAGACTTTCATCGATTCCAACAGGAACGCTGCCCTAGCGGTCCTGAAGGCCCACATCGTGGCCAACAATTGGATCGTGGAGACCATTGCCAACAAGGACACGACAGAAGGTCAGGCTAATTATTCCCTGTTGCTCAACCTGGGAGCATCGTTCAGTAACCGCAACACCACTGTTGTGGCGTCCGCTCTCGAGCACATGACGATCCAGTATGAACTGGGCGAAGCGCATACAAATTATTTTAAAAACTTCACCAACGCCTACGTCTCCTCTGGCCTGATCAAGTCCGCCGATGTCCCGGATGTCGATGCTTTCGTGGAAGGGCTGGTAGACACTTCACTCCTGGCAGAGGCGGTCTCGGTGACCCCTGTGGCCGAGGGCGCTACTCTGACAAATGTCAGGATAGGGTACCTCAACGGTGATCTGCACCAGTTCTCCAGAGTTGTTGCGATGAGCGCAGAGGTGGGAAGCCTCCTGGGCCTCGGCGACCGCAGCGTCTTTGCCGCTTACGGCATTAACGCTGTAGCTCCATCCGCCATGCCTGGCAGCGGTTATGCTAATGGTGGTGCGGTCATGACCGGCTTTGCCGGCAACGATATGGATGTCGGATATCTTGGAGCTCCTCCAACCATCCTGAACGTTGCCAACCAGAAGCTGGATGTGTCCATAGTCGCTCTGGCAAACACCGAGGGTTCGGCCTTGATCGTCAACAACGATGTCAAGAGCATAGATGATCTTGATGGCTTGACGATAGGAGAGCCGGGTATCTCTTCCATCCAGTATCTGCTTCTCCTTGAGATCGCAGATCGCTATGGGTATGAAGTTGTGAAAGCCTAAACCACTTCCAAACCTTTTTTTATTATTATCCATCTGACGGAGAAGAAACGATGCCATCCTTGTTAGACATGAAGGTCATTAAAAAACGGTATTTAACTAAGGAAAACTTGGTAAAAACAAGTCTGATGATCGTTTCCCTTCCTATTTTCATAGCTTTCTGGTGGATGCTAGCATCATATTTCCAAGGACAAAATTTTTACTATCTGCCAACGCCCCTTGAGGTCTGGGATGCGCTTGTCCAGGCATGGACCCAGGACCCAGCAACGAGGCTATCTCTGTTAGCGAACGTATACGCAAGCCTAATTAGGTTCTTATTAGGATTCTTGTTGGCACTCGGTCTGGCAGTGCCTTTGGGACTCCTGCTCGGATACTCGAGGTATGCGAACGCGTTAGCCCTTCCTGTTATCGAACTTCTCCGTCCCATCCCGCCTATCGCCTGGGTTCCATTCCTCTTGCTGGCGGCAAGTTTTTTCTGGGGCCCTATACTGACCATCTTCATAGGTGTGTTCTTCCCCGTCTTGTCTAATGTCATCTTCGGTGTACGAAGCGTTGATCCATTGATAATCGATGCCGCCAAGACCCAGGGGGCGAACCGATGGCAGGTGTTCAGCAAGGTGATGTTTCCTTCATCCATCCCTTACATGATAGCAGGTGTAAAGATCGGTCTGGGGGTTGGTTGGATGTGCATTGTCGCCGCTGAAATGCTGGCCTCTCAAGGAGGGGGCGTGGGCGCCATAATCGTAGGAGGTCAGACGGTAGGACGATATGATATTATGTTCGCAGGAATGGTCACGGTTGCTGTGCTCGGCATACTTACTCTATTGATCGGCTCCTTGATCGAAAGGCGGGTGAAAAAATGGATGGGAATGGAATAATCCTTTCGATAAGGGATCTGGTCAAGACCTTTCCTAAGGACGATACCGAGATGATGGCGGTCTCGGGTTTCTCGCTCGATGTTAAAGATGGAGAGTTCATCTGTCTTCTGGGGCCTTCCGGATGCGGTAAGACCACGGTGCTCAGGATCATCGCAGGCTTACAGTCC
>MVRB01000074.1 GCA_002067635.1 Methanomassiliicoccales archaeon PtaU1.Bin030
ACAATGAGATCAACGAGATCGTTTGCAACATGAACATGAACACCTCTACCATCGATGTCACCATGGTAAAGGACCACATGCCACAGCCCTCCGCTACCTACAACTGAGCCTAGGTGACTCTCGAACATCGGGGATATAGGTTCATCGGTTGTGAGAGGTTCGACCGGATAATGGGTCAGGATCCTCAGCTACCAATACCTTCACCGGTTTAGACCCGATCTTTAAGGGTCAGCCCAATCTTTTCTTTAGTTCTGTTATTGATGACACTGGAGTGGGGTCTATGCCCTGGAGCATGGCGAGGTAAAAACTGACGTGGTCTCCCAGGACTATGCCCCTCATCACGCTCTCCAGGGAAGTCTCGCCTTTAAGGTCCACCACCAAAGGGTCCAAGCGAAAATCCTCAAATATTGAGATGGTGGCCTTGACTATGTCCGCCATCATGCCGCGGTCTGACGAGGCGTGCAGGAACACCGGCCTGTTCTTGCCGCCCTTGGGACCGTCCACCCATCCCACGATCTGGTTGTGGTCCGCCTCTGGTAGCTCGCCATACATACACAGCATCTTGGAGTTCTCGTTTATCTGGGTCTGCCAGCGACGGCCTGCAGAGCGAACGTTACGTGATGAGTAGATGAAAGGTAACGTACCAGCAATGCTCTTCGCGATCGTCTTGGCAGGATTGTCCTCGGTGGGGGTGAGCGCGGAGCAGGTGCGGACGTCCTCCCTGAGGGATGGGACCATCCTCCTGAGCTCTGTAGCCACAGGGGAAACGCCTGCGCCCTCCAGAACGGCCGCTGCACTTCCCAGGAGATGGCCGAGGGCCGCCCGGGGCTGCAGGCCCGGCGGTACCCTTACTATGCTCTCGCCGCTCCCCTCAGATAGCTGCAGGAGCCTTCCTCCGGAGGTGATGACGGCGATACGGGAGCCGTGGCGCCGAGCGTCGGCGTACATCTCCAGCGTCTCCCTGGTATTGCCTGAGTAGGAGAGGATTATCGTGAGTGTCTCTTCATCGACCCAACCTGGTAGCCTCACGTCCCTTACCACAGACACGATGGCGTCTGTGGTGGCCTCTAGGTGATCACATAGCACGTCGGCCCCCATGGCCGAACCCCCTAGACCGCAAAGGCACAGCTTTCTGCTCCCCTCATCAATGTGCACCTCGCTCGACAGGGAGGCGAGCAGTTGGTCAGGCAGGGCTGTCATTTGGCCGAGCATGTTGGAAGCGTCGATATGGGCCAGGCCAGAAGCGTCATCAAGGGTCACGGGCATGCCCCTCCATATCAACAGACCGTATATTATTTGATTGATTGTGGTCACCGCGCGCATGAATGTGGCCTCCCCGGAAGGCCCCATCGATGACAATATTTTTGGTAGCTACCGGAGAGATAAAATATGGCTCCTCATATCGGACGAAAAAGGTGATGATGTGGATAAGCTAAGGGAGGCCTTCGACGCGCTGCGGTCCGGTAAGTTCGTGCTGATCTTCGATTCGGACAGCAGGGAGGCTGAGACCGACATGATGATAGCCTCCGAACATGTGACCTTTGAGAGCATCCGCACCCTCAGGAAGGAGGCGGGCGGCCTGATATGCACTACCGTACCTGCAGAGGTGTGGAAGAAGCTGGACCTGCCCTTCCTAGCAGAGCTGTTCGCGGAGTCCTACGCCAAGCATCCGGTGCTGAAGGTGCTGGCACCGAACGACCTACCATACGACACCAAATCGGCGTTCTCTCTGACCATAAACCACCGCCGGACCTTCACGGGGATACCGGACGCGGACCGCGCCCTGACCATATCGGAGTTCTCTAAGCTGGCAAAGGGGCTCAATGGCCTCGATCCGGCCCTCGCGCGGGAGGAGTTCGGGAGAAACTTCCGTGCTCCCGGGCACGTGTTCCTCCTCAATTCCCAGCCGGGGATGCTCGACGACAGGAGAGGGCACACTGAGCTAGCCTCCGCCCTTCTGAAGATGGGAGGAATGTTCCCCTCTGCCACCATCTGCGAGATGATGGGCGATGATGGCAAGGCCTTGTCCAAGGACAAGGCTCAAGATTATGCCCGACGATATGGCTTGAACTACCTCGAGGGTGCCGAGATCATCGAGGCGTGGCAGAGCAGTAAGTGGTCGCAATGATAAGGGTCATGGCCAGCGGGGTCTTCGATATCCTCCATACAGGTCACATCCACTATCTCAGCGAGGCAAGGAAACTGGGCGATGAGCTGGTGGTGGTAGTGGCGACCGATGGGACGGTCAGGAAGAGGAAGCACGAGCCCATCACACCTGAGAACATGCGCCTGGAGCTGGTTCGCTCCCTGAAGCCGGTCGACAGGGCGGTGCTGGGTAAGGAAGGGGACATGTTCAAGGTGGTATCGGAGATAGCGCCGGACATAATCGCCCTGGGCTATGACCAGATGTTCGACGAGAAGGAGCTGGAGTCTCAGCTGGCCGAGCGCGGGATGAACATACGGGTGGTGAGGTTAGGGCATTACGAGGACGATCTCGACGGGACCCGCAAGATCATACGCAGGATAATCGACTGGCACAAGGAGAAGGCTGACAACGGAGGGGCGAATAGGTGAAGCTCATAGGCATCGCTGACACCACCTTTGCGCGCGTGGACATGGGCGGCGCGGCCATGGAGGAGCTGAAGACCCTAGGCACCGGCTATAAGGTCGTGCGATACACCGTTCCAGGGATCAAGGACCTTCCGGTAGCCTGCAAGAAGCTCATCGAGGAGCAGCATTGCGACATCGTGATAGCATTGGGCATGCCCGGCCCCAAGGACAAGGACAAGAACTGCGCTCACGAGGCCTCCACCGGCATCATCACCGCTCAGCTGATGACAAACCATCATATCATGGAGGTCTTCGTCCACGAGGACGAGGCCCCAGATGCCAAGACCCTCGACTGGCTGGCCAAGCAGAGGGCAAGGGAGCATGCCCGAAACGCCTACAACCTCCTGTTCCGTCCGGACGTCCTGTCCAAGAACGCGGGAAGGGGATTACGTCAGGGATACGAGGACGTCGGGCCGATAAGGGAGTGATGATATGAAGAAGTACAACATTGGGATAGTAGTATCCGAGTTCAATTTCGACATCACCTCGATGATGTTGGAGCGGGCGAAGGCGCATGCCGCCTTCCTGGATGTGAACGTGAGCAGGGTCATCTCCGTCCCTGGGGTGTACGACATGCCCTTGGCCATAAAGAAGCTGCTGGAGGATCAGAGCATAGACGGGGTGGTCACACTAGGGTGCGTGATCGAGGGAGAGACCGACCACGACCAGGTGGTCATACAGCACGCTGCCCGAAAGATCATCGACCTAAGCCTCCAGTACGAGAAACCTGTGTCCCTGGGCATAAGCGGTCCGGGTATGACCCGCCTGCAGGCCGAAGAGAGGATCGAGAAGGGACGTGATGCGCTGGAAGCATGTGTCAAGCTCCTCAAGAACCTTGAGTGAGCTACCCCTCTTCAAACCGCCACTTCCATATTCTTTTTGATCAAGCACGGATCTGATGTGCATGTATGAAAGGCATGCGAGCTGAGCCGTTGTGCAAGAGACATTTTACGGATGTGGAAAAATGAAAGGTGAAGGGGTTTCTAACGGCTTTGGCGCTGGCCTCTCGACTCTCAGCCAACCTTTCTCATGTACGTTTCGATGGAATCGAAAGCCTTCTCCAGGGTCTCCACGGGAGGCAGGAAGGTCGCACGGAAGTGCATCTTACCATAGATCTCATCGAAGCCGTGGCCTGGCACCAGCAGGACGTGGCAGTTGTTAAGTATGTCCAGCACGAAGTCCTGATCGTTGTTCCAGTGCTTGGACTCGATCTTCGGGAAGATGTAGAACGCCGCCTGGGGGCGTGTGGTCGATAGTCCCGGTATACCGTTGATGCGCTTGCAGATGTAGTCCCTTCTCTCCTTGAGCTTTTGGTTCATTGTGTCAAGGTGGTCCTTGGGCCCCTTAAGGGCCTCGATGACCGCCATCTGGCAGGGGTTATTGGCGCTTATGCGCAGCCGGAGCTGGCGCATCATACCCTCCTTGATCTCGTCCAGCTTACCGTGGGGGTCTCGGAACACGGTGTATCCAAGCCTCCATCCGGGCAGCAGGTCGACCTTGGAGAAGCCGTTGAAAAGGATCATTGGTACATCCTTGTTCAAGGCCGCCGGGGAGTGGTGCACCCCGTCGAAGGTCATGAGGTCGTAGATCTCGTCCGATATCACGAAGAGGTCGTGCTCACCCGCTAGGTCGGTCATCTCCTTCAAGACCTTGTCCGAGTACACGGACCCCGTGGGGTTGTTGGGGTTGATGATGACCATGAACTTGGTACGCGGTGTTATCTTCTTCCTCAGATCATCGATGTCCGGCTGCCAGTTGTTGGCCTCATCGGCATGATAGGGTACGGATACGCCGCCGAAGAACCTGGTGAACTCGGTATACGTGGGATAACCTGGACCTGGAACCAGGACCTCGTCCCCGGGGTCCACGGTGGCTGCGGTGACCATCTGGATCGCCTCAGTCACTCCAGTGGTGATGACGCAGTCGTCGAGGTCCACCTCCACACCGTTCTTTTGCTTCTCCTTCTCAAGGATGGCTCGGCGCAGTTCAAAGTCGCCCTCGGACTCGGCGTAACCGTTGTCGTTGACCTCCACGGCTCGGCACAGAGCCTCGCGAACATGCCTGGGGGTCTCGAAATCATACTTGTTGGGGTCTCCTATGTGGAGCTTGATGATCTCCGCCCCGTGCTTCTCCAGCTCCCTCGCTGGGAGAAGGATATCGCGGATAGCGTAGGTCACGCCCATCGAGCGCTTGGTCGCCTTCATAAAAATCCGGCCTCAAATCTCGCCTCTAATAAATTTCCAGTATAAACTAGCTTCGACAACACGGTCGGGGTCCAGATGAGGTCTTGTTTTTTTCGAAAAATGTTTAATGCTCCTATGACTAACCGCACCTCGTGGCCTTGGTCCGATTAGGTAAGATACCGTTGAGATGGTGCGATCCGTGCAACGTCCCTGTCCTGGAGAGCAAGCAGTGCGGTCGCTGCGGAGGTGCGACCAGGCAGATGGAGATAACGCCTCCGGGCGATGCCCGTCCCGCATCCCCTAGGGACCTGAAGCTGGTGAGGGAGATCGTCGACCGGCAGTTCGGTGAGGGCTGCGGAGCGGCGGTCCTCCCGGAAGGTCACTTCTCGCTTATGAACAAGGCCCCTGCACTGGACCGCATGGACGAGGTCATCGTCGATGGTAGCGTGATCGGTACCCTGCGTTACGACCTAGGGAAGGGATGGACCTTCCTGGCCAGGATGCCCGCGGCCAAGGCCATGGAGGCCGTCGCATCCCGTGCGGTGGTCATGGCCGACGACGGCGCCCTCAAGCCCATCCTCGGAGGCTCGAACCTCCTGGCACCGGGTGTGGTCTCCAGGAGCGAGGGCATCTCCGTGGGGGATGAGGTCCTCGTCGTTGACCGCCAGAGAAGGGCCTTCGCTTCCGGGACGGCGCGCATGAGCTCTGAGGAGATGGTCGAGGGAGCCAAAGGAATGGCGGTAAAGGTGCGTTGGTCGGAGGCACCTGGCATCGTACCGCCGTCCAGGGGCACGTCTGGATGGTCGGAGACGCTGGAGGCCAACCGCCCGGAGATGGAGCGCAAGATCGCCGAGGCCGTTAAGTTCATGAACCGTGTCATGAACGAGAACGCCGGTCTCCCGGCCGTGGTCTCGTTCTCGGGTGGCAAGGACTCCCTGGCCACCCTGCTCCTGGGACTGAGGACGGATGTCAAGCTCCCCATACTCTACCTCGACACCGGCCTGGAGTTCCCGGAAACCCTGCAGCACGTTCACGACGTGGCCCGTCGGCACGACCTCAGGCTCATCCTGGAGGAGGCTCCCAGGGGAGCTTTCGAGGAGGGGTTCAGGGTATTTGGTCCCCCCGGAAGGGACTACCGCTGGTGCTGCAAGACCAACAAGCTGGGGCCCACTGTCCGGGCCATAGCTGCCAACTTCCCCGAGGGGGTCCTCTCCTTCATAGGTCAGAGGCGCTATGAGTCCGAGTCCCGCGCCGCCAAGCCCAGGGTGTGGAAGAACCCGTGGACGCCGGGGCAGATCGGGGCCTCGCCCATACAGAACTGGACGGCACTGCATGTGTGGTTGCTGATCGTGGGAGATGGGGAGCCGTACAATCCTTGGTACGATCGAGGGCTGGACCGCATAGGATGCTTGATGTGCCCCGCCTCGGACCTGGCCGAGCTTAAGGTTGTGGAGAGCGGATGCGGGATCTACGGGGAATGGTCGGCAAAGCTACACGACTATGCTTCCAGCAAGGGCCTCCCGGCCTCCTGGGTGGAACTGGGCATGTGGAGGTGGAAGAGGGTGCCGCCATCGATAACCCAAGAGCTTGAACGGGTCGGGATCTCGATCAGG
>MVRB01000075.1 GCA_002067635.1 Methanomassiliicoccales archaeon PtaU1.Bin030
CGTTCGATCGGGTTGAGCCCAGGGCTGTACGGCGGAATGAAAAGCGATTCGAAGTGATCCTCGGCCCACCTCCCCAACCTTCTTACAGAAGGGCATGGCTATACCGGGCACTATCAGCGATGAGGACCTTCTTCCCATCGTATGAAGGACGTTCGTCCAGCTCCTCAGACCCCGCTCCGCACACTGGCAGATCGCCATCCTCTCGAAGTTCCTGAAGTTCTACGGGAACCACGTCGTCGAGCAGATGCTCATAGCGTGGCCCCAGGATCGGAGGACTCGCGTGGACTGGCTGTCGCCGGAGGAGGCGGTCCGCGTGATGGACGCCGCCCAGGGCATCGAGCGCATCGTCGTTCACCTGGAGTTGCGCCTAGGGCTGCGCCGGATCGAGGTCCTGCGGCTCAGCGTCAAGGATGTCCGGGAGCAGATCCTGGACGTTCACGGCAAGGGGCGCGGCGGGGGCAAGTGGAGGACGCTGGCTTGGGCTCCGGACACAAAGGCGGAGCTCGAGCACTACCTCTCCCTGAGAGAGGAGATGATTGCCCAGGCCAGGCAGAAGAACCGCAGGGCCGAGGAGCCGGAGGCCTTCCTGATCTACCGCAAGGGCGGGAAGCTCTACGGCTACGAGAGGACCGGAGTGGACAACATGGTCCACGCTGTCGCCAGGAGGGCGGGCATAACCCGTCCGATCGGGAACCACACGCTGCGGAGGACGTGCGGCCGCCTCATGCACTACGCCGGCGTTCCCCTGGTGGACATCGCCGAGGCCTTCGGGCACTCGGACGTGAAGACAACGATGCGCTACCTCGGCCTGACGATCGACGACCTGTCCAAGGCGCAGGAGAGAACGCTGTCCTACCTCGATCGCGTGAGGAACGGCATGATGAGCTCTCCGGTCAAGGTCGAACCGCTGATCAGAGTGAGAGATTAGAAAAGGCCGTTTTGACAACGATTCTTGTCAAATCGGACCTTAGCCAGATAGAGGGAGTGGGCTCAGCCGGATTTGAACCGGCGACCTTCGCCGTGTAAGGGCAACGTCATGACCGCTAGACCATGAGCCCATGCGTGAGTCTGAATGAGGAGGGCATATTAAAAAATTGGCCAATCGATGTCGCCCTTCCCTTCATACCTCCCACGCTCTGGCAATTACCTCGTCGTCAAGTGCTTGGACAAGCCTGAGCGTGGCGAAAGCGTCATAAACGACCATACTATTTGTTCATGCGGTACAAGATTTGAAAAACGAGAGTTTCAGGAGCAAGATCCGTGCCGTACTGGATGAGCCAGAGACGGGGCCCACCTTGCGTCGCTTCTTCGTCAACACGATGTTCGATTCCACGTTCGTTATTCTGGGCATCCTGATAGCTTCTGCCTTCTCCAGCGAGCCCAGTCTAAGAACGGTGATAGTGACGATCGTCACCAGCAGCGTGGCCCTCGGAATATCGACCGGAATAAGCGTGTTCGAGGCCGAGACCATGGAGCAATCGATCAAGATGCGGGATATGGAGCGCGCCATGCTGACATCGTTGGAGGACACGCACCTGCACCGCATCTCGAAACTGACCATACTGCTGCTGGCCGTGGTCAACTTCACCGCCCCGGTCATCTCCGGGGCCATAACACTCACTCCCTTCCTCATGGTAGGAGACAACGACATCCAGCTAGCTGCCTCCATCAGCCTGGGTCTCGCCATCACCATACTGTTCGTGGTCGGAGCGGCCATGGGCCGTTCCGGCGGCCGGAACCCCTTTGCCCAGGGGGCCAGGATGGCGGTTGCGGGTGTGGCCGCGTTCCTGCTGTGCTACTGGATCGAGTCCATGCTGTGATCAGCAGATGCGGGGAACAGGATCGCCGACCGGCGGCTCAAGTATGCGGTGACCTCCCACCTCGGTGTGAAGGACCACTCTCTGGTACTTGCTGGTCGCCTTTCCCACTATAGCGGCGTTCCTACCAAGGGGATGGGACCTTATCGCCTTGAGGACCTCCTCGGCCATGCCGGGCACGCATCCGATGATGGCCTTTCCCTCGTTGCCGATGCTCATGGGATCCAATCCCAGAAGCTCGCAGGCGCTCCGGACAGGTTCAGATATGGGAACATCAGCCTCCTCTATCACAATGCCGATGCCGGACTTCGAGGACCACTCGTTGATGGCGTTGGCGAACCCGCCTCTGGTGGGGTCCTTCATGCTCACCGCGCCTCCCACCTTGAGCACCTCCTCGATGAGGTGATTAAGAGGAGCCACGTCGCTCTTGACCTCGGTCTCGAAGCCGTAACCCTCGCGGAAGGACAACAGGGACACTCCATGATCACCAAGAGTACCAGTCACGATGATCACGTCCCCTTCCCGGATATTATCGTCCGTAAGCCAGTTCGACGTCACTGGACGATGATCGCGGGCCACCTCGAGGTTATTGTCCAGATACTGGCTTCGCTTTCCTATGGCCGATGTGGTCACGATCATGCCGTCCAAGGCACCTGACTCCACCACCTTGGTATCTCCCGTCACCACCGGTACGTTGGCCAGCTCCGAGTACTTGCCAACGGACTTCATCACCCGCTCCAGGGCATCTATCTCCAGACCTTCCTCCAGGACCACCGCCAAGGACATTGCCAGGGGGGTAGCCCCCATGACAGCGATATCATTGACCGTGCCGCTCACCGATAGGGAGCCGATGTCCCCCCCAGGGAAGAACAGCGGCTTCACGGTGTGAGCGTCGGTGGTGAACACCACATCATCGACGACAGCGGAGTCGTCGAAAGCTCGCAGCGGCACCTCGACCGGAAACTGTGGCAGGAACGGGATGATGTGCAAGGACAGCAGCTCGTGCATGAGTTCTCCGCCCGCGCCATCGCCCATGGTGACCCTTTTCATGCTTCGGTGATTCTCCATTTTCGGTTTAATACCTTCCTAGAACTCCTGTCCCAACCTCACAAGATAAGGAACAGGCGAAATAACAGGGACATTGAGCGCACGAGCTTTGGAAAAGCTCTCTTTCTCGATATCCCCAGAGGATGGTCTTTCCGCTCTGGTAATATGTCAGAAGTCTCAGGAATACAATTATATCCCGGAATCGCCTCGGCGGGGACAGCGAGGGTCGTAAGGCTCCCGCCGGGGGCTCGTGGGGTAGCCTGGATTATCCTTTCGGCCTTCGAAGCCGATGACGGGGGTTCGAATCCCCCCGGGCCCGCTCCCCTATACACCTAATTTGACTAGTAAAAAAGGGTGTGAAGGTGTTTTTGCTGCCAGTACCATCCTTATTAACGGCTAGAGCATCGCCGAGGATATGCGCCCTCGGCCAATGGGGTAACCTGACAAATTTGACTAAACCCTACAGTAGGAATCACTAGGACAAGATCACTCGATGGTCTTGCGCATTCCGGACCCGCCTAGCATCGATCCAACGGTGATAAGGGCTGCTGCCAGGACCGCCATGTCGGTCCCCAGGTTCTCCGCGAACACAATGTCCGCTGCTGCTTTTACGACGAACAGCGTTATCACGAAATAAATGATGCTCAGCACTATCCCGATGACCGTACCGATTATGAGGCCGATCATCGATCCGAACATTCCCTTCACTGCCATCTTAGACCTCCTCTTGTTCACCGGTCAGGCAAGGTCCTCCCTCACCTTCCGAGTTTCCAATCACCATTCATGCCCCGGAAAGGCATGAGCATTGATTATTCGTGTTCAACGGGATAAATATTTTATGATTTTAGAAAAGACATCTTCTAAAAATTATGGCGGACTTAATAGAGGTGCATCTATGCATTGAGATTTAAAAAGAAGGCATGCGCACTTTGTGAGGATCCTTTGCGAGGGGTGCGATGCTAAGAAGATGAGAGGTCCAGTTAGAGGGATCGACCAGCCTCATCATAGCAACGAGATAATTCCAGGGTTCGAGCTTCGGATCCAAGGTCGAGCGCCAGTAGGGATGACCGCCCGCCCTCTTCGACATCGCCGCGACTGGCGCCACAGCCTCCCACACATCATTTAAAAGGATGTTTAGAGGGGCGATCAGCCCATCGAAAATAGAAAGATTCTGCCAAACAGGAAGTAATGATGTTAATTATGTCGAACGTTCCTCGATCAGTATGAGGGTGGCCTAGTGCGACAATGTCCTGGGTCATACCAGTGATGATTCTCAGAATCGTAACAGCGATTTACTTCTAGTTGACTTATATATTTTAAAAAAAATCTAAAACTATAACGGAACAAACTGATTGAGATAAGTGTTCCCCCAGGTCGATACAATGAAAGAGCCCTCCTCCAGTAAGAACAGCAGCGATACGAATGTGACCAGGCCTTCATATGATGAGGCGATTGTAAGGACCATGCCCTTTGCCGCCTTCGCCATGGACAATGAGGGTAAGATCGTCCAGTTCAACGAGGCGGCCGCCCGCTTGACCGGCATTGAGATGACGGAGGCAGTGGGCATGAGGGTGCGGGACGTGTTCAACCAGTCCCTCGGAAAGAAGGACTGCCCAGTGATGGGGTCCATCAAGAGCGGGAAGCCTCTGAGCTTGGACAACATCAAGCTGATGGTTAAGGACGATGAGGAGGTGGAGATGGCCGTTCACGCGTCGCCCCTCCTGGACACTTCCCAGAACATCATCGGCGGATATGTCATCATGACGCCCCCCAAGGCCGATAAGGCTGCCGAGGAAAAGATCTACCTGTACGAGCAGATCATGGACTCCCTCCCCTGGCCGCTGTCAGTGACCGACAGTAAGATGAACTGGACGTTCATCAACAAGCCAGTAGAAAAGTTCCTAGGGGTGAAGCGTGCCGACATGCTGGGAAAGCAGTGCTCCAACTGGAACGCCAACATCTGCAACACCCCTAACTGCGGTATAACCTGT
>MVRB01000076.1 GCA_002067635.1 Methanomassiliicoccales archaeon PtaU1.Bin030
CCTGAGCGTGGAGACGGAGACCGGGATGAGGATCATCGCCATTAAGCGCGGGATCCGCTGGATATACGACCCGGATAAGGAAGTGACCCTGAAGGAGGGGGACGTCCTGGTGGTCCGTGGCACCGAGGACGGTTTCGAGCGCCTGCGACGCTTCGCCACCGGCATGGAGAAGTGGCCCGTCTATCCTCAGGAGGGATCATGATGGGACCCCTGGAGGAGATGCTGCTGGAGATCAAGGACACATCCGAGCTGATGGTGGACCTCGCCTACTCGTCCCTGCTTTACAACAACCGCGACATAGCCGAGGAGGTCAACCAGCTGGATGCCCGCATGCGTGAGCTGGAGAACGACATCCAGGAGATGGCCGTGCAGAACGCCGTGGAGGACCGGGACATAAAGAAGGCGCTGCTGATCATTCGCTTGGCCCAGTCCGTGGGGGAGATCTCCGGCGCGGCCATGAAGATCGCCGATGTGGTCAGGCGGGACGTCCCGCCTCACCCGGTCATCCAACTGTCGCTCCGGGAGACCGATGTCATCATCACCGCGGTGACGGTAGGCGCCACCTCCGACCTCGCCGGAGCGACCCTAGGCAAGATCAAGCTGGCGACAAACACCGGCATGTACGCCATCGCCATCCGCCGAGGCCGACGCTACATCTACGGTCCTGACCAGTACACCATGATGATGGAAGGAGATACCCTCTATGTGCGGGGCCCCGAGGACGGGGAGCAGTACCTTAGAGACCTCGCCAACGGAACGGTGCACCTCGAGCCCAAGGACCTGAAATAAGAGTTGTATAGAAGGATGGTAGCCCCGGGCAGATTCGAACTGCCGTCGCAAGATCCAGAGTCTCGCATGATTGACCGCTACACTACGGGGCTATATTAGCGGGCCTGGAAAATGCTACTATATTTTAAATGTATCGCCGTGGGGGACCGGGATGACCCGGCCCCCCTCACGCTCAGTTCTTGAATTTATTGATGGCCGCAAGGATGCGGTCGTACACGTCATCGATCTCCCCCTGGCCATCGACGTCCACCAGTATGCCTCTCTGGGAGTAGAACTCGGCCAACGGCAGGGTCCGTTCCTTGTACACCCGCAGGCGCTCCCTGACCACCGCTTCGGTGTCATCCGTCCTCTGGTACAGCTCGCCCCCGCACTTGTCGCACACGCCCTCCATCCTCGTGGGCTTGGCGATGAGGTGGTAGACCTCGTTGCACTGCTTGCAGCTGCGACGGTTCACGATGCGGTCCACGATGATCTGCTCGTCCACGTCCAGGTTTACCGCGAGATTTATATCTGCTATCTCATCCAGCATCCTGGCCTGCTCAAGGTTCCGCGGGAAGCCGTCCAGAAGGAACCCGCCATCCAATCCGGATACCTTCTCGCGGATGAGGCCGATGACCAGCTCATCGGGGACGAGCTTGCCCGCGTCCATGAACCCCTTCGCCTTCACGCCCAGAGGGGTGTTGTTGCGGACCGCCTCTCTGAGGAGGTCGCCCGTAGAGATCAACGTCAGCCCAAGCTCCTGGCAAAGCCTCTTCGCCTGAGTACCCTTCCCCGAGCCGGGGGCCCCAAGCAGCACCATCTTCATGTCCATGAGGCCGTCATATAATATTCTCCCTTAAGCCACTTTTGACATCCCCCAATGATTATTATCGAATACTGCCCTCATGCCGGGCGGAGATGTTCTGTACATGATGCGGGGAGGTCAGGTGGGCCTACGACCGATGGTGAGCGAGGATTCGTGGCTCCTGTACAAATGGTTCAACGACCAGCGGGTCCTGGAGGACATGGGCTTGAAGCATGCCCTGTTCTGCGTGTCCGTGGAGGAGGAGCGGGCGAAGGTGAGCAAGAAGCTGGCATCCCCCACCGACCGGGACTTCATCATCGTGGACCTGGTATCCGAGCGCTCCATCGGCTGGGCGGGGCTGTCGCACATTGACCTGCGCAACTCCTCGGCCGAGGTCAACATCGTCATCGGGGAGCCCCAAGAATGGGACAGCGGCAAGGGCACCGAGGCCGCGCGAATGCTCGTGGAACATGCCTTCGAGGTCATGAACATGCACCGCCTCTACCTGAGAGTGGCCGAGTACAACAGGCGCGCCATCGAGTGGTTCACCGCAAGCGGCTTCACCATAGAGGGTACCATGAGGGACGATCATTACCACCACGGCAGGTACGCGTCCTCGCACCTGATGAGCGTCCTGCGGGACGAGGGAGGGAGGCGCTGATGCTCGAAGGCAAGCTCGTCCGACTACGCGCCCCAGAGAGGGGCGATCTCCCTGTCTTCGTGAGATGGATCAATGATCCCGAGGTGACCGAGTTCCTGCAGTTCGAGCCACCGATGTCCATCGAGGACGAGGAGATATGGTTCCAGCACATGGTCCAAAGCAAGGACCGGACCTTTGCCATCGAGACCAAGGACGGTCGGCTCATTGGTAACATCGGCCTGATGGGGCTGGACCTCAGGAACCGGAAGACCGAGGTCGGGATCATGATAGGGGAGAAGGACATGTGGTCCCAAGGCTACGGCTCGGACGCCATGCTCGTCCTCCTTCGCTATCTCTTCGAGGAGATGAACATCAACCGTGTGGGCCTGTACGCCGACGTGAGCAACCACCGCGCGCTGAGGTCCTACGAGAAGTGCGGCTTTTCCCGTGAAGGGGTGGTCCGACAGTATCGCTTCAAGGACGGCCGGTACCTTGACAGCGTGCAGATGTCCATGCTGCAGGAAGAATGGATGAGTTCACGGCCATGATGAGGCCTCTGCTCAGCAATAGCTCATCCACGGATCAAGCTTTCATAAACGGGCACGATCCTCTTGACTATCTGGTCTGCCGAGTGCTCTCTCATCACATATTCCCGACCAGCCAAGCCCACCTTTCGCATGGCAGAGAGATCGCTCACGCATCTCCTTATCGTGTCCTTCAGGTCCTCTGCGTCAGGTGATGTCGTGATCACTGGGCATCCAGGATAATATGGTCGGAACTCCTGATCGAATGTCGATATGGACACCTTTCCCATAGCCAAGGCTTCGAAGGTGGCCAAGCCGATGATGCTGGGGATGCCTATCTTCTGAGAATCTATCACCTGATCAATAAGGATGTGAGATCTGGAAAGCTCTTCCATGGCCTTTGAATGCTCCACGTTTTCCAGTATGACGTATTCGAAGTCGGTCCCCTCATCCTTCAGTTCCCTCAAAGATCTCTCGATGAGGTCTGTACCCTTGGCCCGCCGATTAATGAACATGTGAATGACCCGTGGTCGCAAATCCTCATCGAACCGGTAAGGATGCTCCCCTACGGGGTTAGGTACATACTCCCCATCCGGAATCCACTTCAAAAGATCAGGTCGAGAGAGAAATTTATGGCCCGCCAGAAACTGGTAATGCATGCCATAGCCCTCTCTGGCCTCACTTCCGTGGTAGTGCACAACCATTGGCTTTCTCAGATAGAATCTGAAAGCCAAGGCATCCCAACGCTTCCAATGGATGCCTCCATGGAGATGTACGATGTCGAAATCGCGGGCGAACCGGATTATCTCGAGGCCGTTGGAGAGGTCCTTAGCGAGGCTATCATGGGTATAGTAGAACTCCCTATCATGAGGCTCATTGAGGGTGTTCGCCCAGGTCTCTATAACTACGGCATCATGGCCCAACCTTTTCTGGGCTTGCGCCAATTCATAGGCCACCCCTGCCTGGTTCTCCACGTGCAGTATCCTCATCCTTACCTACATGCAACAACTAACTGGTAAATCAAGTGGTGGGAACCGTTATCGGAGGATGCTCAGTCAAGCTCCATTATTTTCAACGTCATCCAGTTTACTCACTTAGGTGTAAAGGTTTTAAGGTTCGACCTCAATGTGAACCTATGGGCGCGGATAAGGACCCGGTATCGTTGGTTCGATGTGAGGAATATGCTCCTGAGCGGGTCATGGACGCAGTGCAGAGGGCGATCGACCTGCTGGGAGGCCTGGACAGCTTCGTGTCCCCTGGGCAGAGGGTCCTGGTGAAGCCCAACCTCCTGCAGATGACCCCCCCTGAGAAGTGCGTGACCACTCACCCCGAGGTGGTCTACGCCGTCGCTAAACTGCTGAGGGACCATGGCTGCCAGGTGACAATAGCCGACAGCGCGGGAGGGGAGACCCCCTTCACCACGGCCCGCCTTCAGAAGCTGTACGAGGTAACGGGGATGGCCAAGGCCGCGGAGAGGGCGGGAGCCACCCTGGGCACTGAGGCCAGATATGTGGAGGTACCCTCACCCCAGGGAAGGGTGATCAAGAGGTTCCAGGTCATCGCCCCCGCGGCCGAGGCTGATGCCATCGTTGTGGTCTCCAAGGCCAAGACCCATGTTCTCACCACCATGACGGGGGCCATCAAGTGCATCTTCGGAGTCCTTCCGGGGATGGAGAAGCCCAGCCTCCACGGGCGCATGCCGGACGTGGATAGCTTCAGCGACATGCTCCTGGACCTCAACGAGGCGGTGAAGCCCCGCCTGCAGATCATGGACGCGGTGATGGGCATGGAGGGAGAGGGACCGTCCGGAGGGGACCCCCGTCACATCGGAGCAATACTGGCCAGCAGTGACTGCGTGAGCCTGGACATCGTGGCCGCCACCTTAATGTCCTTCCGCCCCGAGGAGATACCGGTCATCGCCCGGGCAGCGGAAAGAGGGATGGTGGACAGCAGCCTCCAGGTCAAGGTGCTGGGCGAGGACCCCGGAGGATTGGCGGTCGCTGACTTCAAGCACCCGCCTCGGGCTAAGAGCGCCATCAGCAACAAGCTTGCCAGGGGCAGATTGGTGACCCATCTCCTGCGTGCATACGCCCTCAGGCCCGCGATCAACAAGGAGCGTTGCATAGGGTGCGGCATCTGCGCACGGAGCTGTCCCCAGCAGGTCATCCGAATCGCCAGGGGGAAGGCCAGGATAAAGTACGGTAGGTGCATCCGCTGCTACTGCTGCCACGAGATGTGCCAGGAGAAGGCGATAGGTTTGGAGAGGAGCCGCAGCGGGAGGTTCATCGCCCGGCTGATGGAGGATAGTAAGGCCCGCTCCTGAGATCGAGCCGCTCCCCGGGGGAGCCTGGTACTGAGAGGCAGGAGAATTATTAGCTCGGAACGTCTTTTTGGTGGTAGGCAGGTCACAACATGAGGTTCGAGGAGTTCAAGAAGGACACGGAGATCAAGGCCACACTCCGCAGGAAGGAATATTCCATCGCCAAGGTGTCCGAGGTCCCGCCGTTGAGTGACAAGGTCTTCGCCGTGGTAACGGACGGTTCGGAGATAACCTTGATCGCAGAACTGGACCACGGGTTCGAGGTGATCGAGGAGGAGAAGCCTTTCAGGATAATCTCTTTCGACACCAAGCTGCCTTTCGATCTCATCGGCTTCCTGGCCTACATCACCAAGCTTCTAGCCGACCAGAACATCAGCCTGTTCGCCATCTCATCTTTCTCGACCGATCACATCCTCATGAAGGAGGCCTACCTGGATAGGGCGGTGGAGGTCCTCAAGGACGCCCAGGTGAAGATCGAGGTAAAGTGAAAAAAGTGAAGGATGTAGACAGGAGCTCCTTCACACCATCTTCTGGCCGGCGTCGTAGGTCGGGCTCTCGTTCCACACCTCTTCGACCTTCAGCAACCACAGCCCCTTGAGGTCGAACTTCATGCTCTTGAAGACCCCCGACATCTTTTCGAAGACCGGTCCTGAGGTCAAGCGGTCCATGACCGACGCCTTCACCTCGTAGGACTTAAAACCCTTGGAGACCAACATCGCCACCTTAGTGTTCTGTTCCTTGGCCAGGCTGAGGTTCTCGCTGGTCTTCTTCATGAAGATCTCCCCGACGAACAAGGTCTCTTTATCAATAGCACCGGCCCCACCGACGTTGATGAGGTGCACGTCCCCGCTCGCCGCTCTCGTTCCCAGTACCTTCGCAGAGGTCTGATCGTTGATCAGGCCGAATACATCCTCCGGTAATGCCACCATTCGATCACCTATGAACAAGAAGGAGCGCGTGGAAGTTAATCCTTCGTTTCTATCGTTCGGGAATACATCGTAGATCAACGATAGGTCCGATAACGGAGTCCATCGAGCCAATGTGGAAATTCGTAACCTGCTCTCATATTCCCGACAGAGTTTTTATAATCCCTCCATAATCCATTGGTGAGTGAGAAAATGGAGCAGGACGTGGTTGAGCAGATAGGGACGATCGTAGGCGAGAACAACTATTCCACCAGGATTGCTGATCTGTATACTTATGGGTTCGACGCATCCATCCATCACGTCACCCCAGAGATCGTGGTGCAGCCCCGGAGCACAGAGCAGGTGTCCAAGCTCATGAAGCTCGCCAACTCTCTGAAGATCCCCGTGGTGCCCCGTGGGGCCGGTACCGGGTTGTGCGGAGGGGCCGTTCCGCTGAAGGGAGGAATGGTGATGGACCTCACCCGGATGAACAAGATCAAGGAGATCAGGGTAGAGGACCTCTACTGCGTGTGCGAGGCGGGAGTGGTGTACGACCAACTCCAGAAGGCCCTCGGGCCGTACAAGTTCACTTTCCCACCCACCCCCGGTAGCGCCGAGGCATGCACCATCGGAGGCATGGTGTCCACCAACGCTTCGGGCATGAGGGCTATCAAGTACGGGGGGACCAGGGACTACGTCCTCGGCCTGGAGGTCGTCCTGCCCACAGGAGAGATCATGCAGCTTGGAACCAGGACGTTGAAGAACGCCTGCGGATACCAGCTGGACCGGCTGTTCGTGGGCGCAGAGGGAACGTTGGGGGTAATCACCCAGGTGACCCTAAAGATCGTTCCCAAACCCAAGAAGATGGCCATGATCATCGCCGGCTTCGATACCCTGGAGAAGGCCGGGAAGTGCGTCTCTGCCCTCATC
>MVRB01000077.1 GCA_002067635.1 Methanomassiliicoccales archaeon PtaU1.Bin030
AGAGCTCAAGAAGCTGAAGGAAACGGGAGATGTTATGGAAAAATTGGTCCACATTAAGAAGGGCAAGACCAAGAGAAAGGTTTACTTCCTGACACCCCCTGGTGAGGAGCGAGCCCGGAAGGTGCGCCAGTTCGCCGAGAGCGAGGGCATAGACGTCCAGACCTTTCTCGACATAAAGAAGTGCAAAGGACCGGAGCTGTGGAAGAGCCTGAGCGATGAGCACAAGGGTGTCTTGGCCCAGGCATGCGTGTTCCGTAGACCGTTCCGGAGGGATGCTCTGCCCGAGACCACCGTGTCCCTTCTACCCGTTAGCCCTGAGGGGATGGTGGACATGCCTCTGGAGCTGCGAGCCTATGTGCCAACACAGGTGTCCCCGGTACTGCTGAAGCAGTACCACTCCATGGCCGCCGACTACTGGCTTCCGCTCGGCCATTACCGGGAGAGGCTGTATCACCTCATGAAGGCGGGCCGGAAGCGAGAGGCGGAGATGCTCCTGGCATCCAAAGGCGTAGCGTCCATGGGCACGCCGGACAGAGATCTGTTGGACATTGTGATGGCAGTATCTACCGATCACGAGCGCTACCGCGGCCGGGTTCTGTACGCCCAGGCGGAGACGGCCCGTAGGACCGGGAACCTTGAGCTGGCGCTGATGAAGGCAAAGGAGCTTTGTAGCTCGGCATCCGACAAGGAGCGCCATGACGGCCTGATCGTAGAGGCCTTGGTCCTGAGGGAGAAGGGCGATAACGATGGCTCGGTGGAACGCCTGAGGCGAGCTGCAGAGATGGCGGATGGAGGTGGGATCGAACTGCAGTGCGAGCTCTCCGAGACCCTGATGCGGGCAGGACGTCATGCCGAGGCCAAGGAGCTGTTGGAAAGGCTCCTGACCCAGGGGGGAGGGGACGGGGATCAGCTGGAGCGGATATTCTTCCAACTGGGCTCAGTCTCCCTGTGCTGTGGGGATGCTGAGGGGGCGGTTCGGTACTTCAGCAAGAGCCGGGGTGCGGCCCGTAACAAGGAGAACGGGGAGCTGTACCTCCGCCTCTCTGACGCCTATGGGCTGATGGGGATGACAGAGAAGGCCGAGGAATATGCGGTGCGCGCTAAGAAGGTGCGCACGCCCAATGTATCCATGTGAGCGAAAATGTTGTTCCTCGATGTGTTAAACGCTAAATAATTCGAGGTCATTAAGTTCCCTATTCAGCAAGGGGAGCATATATGGCAGCATCATTGACGGTCGGGGAACGGATAATCTTCCACTTGTCGCAATACACGAAATATCATGACTCATATGATGTTCCGATAGACATAAGCCAGGATGGTATCGCCGCTGCCCTCCGCATCTCACGTGCCCATGCCGCTCTGGAGCTGAAGAAGCTCAAGGACTCCAAGGATGTCACTGAGCGCCTTTCCCATATAAAGAAAGGGAGGACCAAGAGGAAGGCCTATTTCCTCACCCCTCAGGGGGAGAAGAAGGCGAAGGAGATAATGCAGTACGCGGACTTAAACGCCATCGACCTCACCCCGTTCCAGGACATCCGCAAGTGCAAAGGCCCAGAGCTGTGGGAGGCGCTCGATGACAAGTTCAAGCCGGTAGTGGCGATGTCCTGCGTGTTCCGCAAGCCATTCCGGAGGGAGGTCCTTCCGGACATCGCTACCTCCCTCCTGCCTGTCGACGAGCGGGGGATGGTGGACCTTCCCCAGGAGCTGAAGGAATACGTTGTCAGCGTAACCGATCCCGAGAAGCTCAAGGACTATCACAGCTTCGCGGTGGACTATTGGCTCCATTGGGACGATCTCAAGGAGGTGTTGTACCACCTGGTGTGCGCGAAGCGGTTCGCGGACGCCGAGATACTGGTCTTCCATCACGCCAAGGAACTCCTCATATCGCCGGACGAGGACCTGCTGGAGGCGGTGTCCAACATCCGGGACGTCACCAAGGGGTACAGCGGCCTGGTCCATTATGTGCAGGCGGAGACCGCACGCCGGGTGGGGAAGCACGAATACTGCCTCATCGTCACGAAGTGCATGGAGGCGTCCAGCATACCCTCGGAGAGGTTCGACGGGTATATGATCGAGGGGCTCCTGAACATGGACAAGAAGGAGTATGCCCTCGCCTACCGTGCCTTCATCCGCGCCCGTGGAGTGTACGACGACCATATCAACACCGCCCTGGAGTGCCACATCGCTGAATCGCTGATACGCAACGGCGACTACCATGAGCCCCGGGAGATACTGGAACGTCTGCTGAGCCGCAGGTTCGAGGAGCCGGAGGAGGAGGCCCGGGCCTACTACCTGCTGGGGGTCATCGCCCTCAAGACCGGCGAGGACGACGAGGCCCTCCGCATGTTCGCCCTAAGCCGAAACGCCATGAACACCAAGCAGACCGAACTCTACAACAAAATATCTGAGATGTACTACAGCATCGGCAACCGCGACAAGTCCCTGGAGTACGCTCTGAAGGCCAACAACCTCAAATTAACGGGGACGTTCTGAGCAGGTCCACATCGCTGATGTACAGGTCCCTGAGGTCCTTGAGGTTCCATCGCAGCATGGCCAGCCTCTCGAAGCCCAGACCCCAGGCCAGCACCGGATGCTTGATGCCGAACGGTTCAGTTACCTCAGGCCGGAACACTCCCGCCCCGCCCAGCTCCATCCAGCTATTTTTGAAGCGAACCTCCACCTCCAGTCCTGGCTCTACGTATGGGAAGTATCCCGGGCGGAAGCGGATGTCCTTGAACCCCATGCGTCCATAGAACTCCTTGATGACGCCGCACAGCATGTCGAATGAGGCGTCCTTTTCCATGACGATACCCTCGATCTGCCCGAACTCCGGCAGGTGGGTAGCATCGATGGACTCGTTCCTGAACACCTTGCTCAAGGAGAACACTTTGACCGGAGGGTGGGGGTGCTTCCACAGGTGGCGGATGGTGTTGACCGTGGTATGGGTACGCAGCAATGCGCGCTCCGACTCCTCACGGCACCATTTATACCTCCATCCCAGGGAGCCGGTATCGCCTCCGTTCTCGTGCACATTGCGCACGCGTTCTATTATTTCCTCGTCCTCCAGCTCCAAGCGGTCAGGCTTCTTCAGGTAGAAGGTGTCCTGCAGCTCCCTCGCCGGGTGGTCCTGAGGGGTGAACAGGGCGTCCATGTTCCAAAAGGCCGGCTGCACGAACTCCTCATCGATCTCCTGGAAGCCCATGTCCACAAATATCTTGCGAATCTCATCGGCGACCCGGGTCAGGGGGTGCTTTTTCCCTGGGTATATAGCGGGGGCGAAGGACCGCACGTCATACTTGCGGATGGTCACCTCCCTCCACTTGCCCGTCTGGATGAGCTCCGGGGTAAGCTGGGCGACCTCCTCCTTGACCTGCAGCCCCATCTCCACCAGCTCCCTGCCCAGGTCGGTCATCTCCAGCGTGCGGTCGATGACCAGGCGCTCGACCACAAGGTCCTGGCGGGACTTGAGGGAGGCGATGGTGTCCTTGTCCAGCCTGTCCTCGGGAATCTCCCCCTCGGCCAGGGCTGCCAGGGTGCGCTCGTCGTCCATCTCCCGCTCGAGCATGCTGCGACCGTTGTCAGTGATGGCGATGATGGTGCTGCCACCCTCCTTGCGGATGGTGGCGAGGTTCTTCTTCCTCAGCCATCCCAGGGCTATGGACACCTCCTCCTTGGCTACAGCCGAGGACAGGTCCTTCATTTCCATCTCCCCGCCCTTCTGGTCGAGCAGACGCAGCGCCCTGCGCTCCGGCAGCCCCTTCTCTATGGCCTCGCGGGACTTGAGGGAGTAGACCTTCCTGGCCACCTCCGAGATCTGCAGTGCACCCTTGGACTGAAGCCAGGACGCAGCGTTCATCACCTCGACCAGCTGACCGAAGCCTCCAGTCTTAAAGACCTCCTCCGGATCGGCGCGGCCTTTGAGACGGTTCAATGCCAGCATGAGGCGGGCTTCGTTGGCGGACAGCCCCTCGAGGATCTCCGAGGTGTTCATATAAGGGACCGAGAAAAACTCTGGACTAATTAGTCTTTCCTCTGACCTCTCCCATATGCAGCTCATCCCGACGTCGGACCGGCTTGATGTCCAGGACCGGGGTTCCCTCCCAGGCGTCCAGTCCCTCGACCGTGAGAACATTGCCCTTCACGCTCAATAGCCGCACGGAGGTGACGCCTATCTGGTTGGGCCGCCGGGGGCTCCGGGTGGCGAAGACACCTACCAGAGGTTCGGAGGGGTCTCCTCGAGGGTGTACCTTGAGGTCGAAGCCCTCGCTCCTGTCAAAGAAGAAGAGTATCAGGACCTCCCTGTTATCATCGAGGCGGTAGAGGCCTTCTTCCAGGTCCGGGCGCACCACTATCTCGCTTACGTCCCCCTCTACAGACCGGACGATGCCGATCGGCCTAAGCTCTCCCACAGTCCCGCAGCATGAACTCTTCGACACGCTCCTTGGCCTCCTCGCGCTTCCGCTGGTGCTCCTCTATGAACGGGACGATGACGTCCGCAAGACCCTTCTTGCACTCGCCGCAAAGGATCTCCCCCTTCCTGCACCTCTCGTAGAGCTCGGCGAGCCTCTGGTCGTCCTTCTCGAACATGTACAGCTTGTACTTGAAGACGGAGCATATCTCCGGCTTGCCGCCGCTCTTACGCTGCTCCTCCACCGAGACCGCTCCCCCGGTGAACGCGGACATTATCTTCTTGCGTACGAGCTTCGGCGGGTCGGTCGTGTAAATGGTGCTGTTGGGCTGGGAGGAGGACATCTTGTCGGTTCCCTGAAGGCCGGGGAACATCTTGTTGTGCAGCAGCGCGGGCTTGTAGTAACCCAGCGTGGGCGCGATGTCGCGGGCCACCCGGAAGTGGGGGTCCTGATCGATGCCGCACGGGATGAGGCAGGGGACGTTCTTACTCGCTAGAACGGAGCCTAGGAAGGCAGGCGCTGCCTGGATGCTGGTGTAGAAGATGCTCCCTATGTTGTTGGAGTTGTCGAACCCGAACACCGCCCGAGCGGTGGAGAAGGTTATGCGCTTAGCCACCTTCAGAGCCAGCGGGTAAAGGGAGTGGATGTACTCGGTATCAATGAATATCTTTGTGATCTCGGGGTCGAAGCCCAGGGCGATGACGTCAAGCAGGTTCTGGTACGCCATGTCGCGGGTGTCCTTGAGCTCGAGATTGTCGTTGAAGAGGTACTTCTCGTCGTCGGTGAGCTGGAAGTAGAGGGGTACCTTGAAGGTGTCCTGCAGGTACTTGGTGAAGATCCATGGCATAAGGTGACCGAGGTGGGTGTTGCCCGAGGGCCCCCGGCCGGTGTAGAGGTAGAAAGGCTCTCCTGCCTCGTAGCGGTCCAGGATCCAGTCCATGTCCCGGTGGGAGTACACCACTCCCCTTTTCAGCAGAGGGTGTGGCTCGGCGTATCGGGACAGGCGGTCGATCAGGTCCGCATCGATCTTCCTGGTACCGAACTTCTCCACCAGAAGGTCATAGTCGATCTCGCCGCTGACCTCCCAGGGCGTCACCTTGAAGTCCTCGTTCATTGATAGCTCGTCCGGCAAAGCGGTCAGGGGATATATCAACCTATTCCGTTCTGGGGACGGTATCGTCCTAGTTATCCCTAGGCTCGCTCAGGGCGGTGCGGACGACCCTCTCCAGGTCCTGCATGCGGTAGGGTTTGGGCAATATGCCCACGAAGCCGTAAGAACGGTAGCTCTTCACCAGGGGCTCATCCACGAGGCCGGTGGAAACGATGGCTCTGGCCTGGGGGTCTATCTTCAAAAGCTCCTTTATCGCCTCACCCCCGCCCATGCCCATGGGAACGGTCAGGTCCATGATGACCAGATCGTATCGGTTCCCCTCATCCATTGCCTCCTGGTACTTCTTAAGGGCCATCTCTCCCGAGGTAGCTACCCCTACCTCATAACCAAAAACGCGGAGGATCTCGCTGGTCACGTCTAGGATGCTTTCCTCGTCGTCCATGACCAGGATCCTTGCCGTTAGCCTAACTGGATCGTCCATTGTTGATTCTTCCCTTTTTCCTCACGACCGCATTCCGTCTGATGCGGGGGCGCATTTGTTGTGGTCGGTCGGCCCTCGTGCTGTGAACATTGGTATTCCCGGAGGTATCTTTATAGCTACTTAGCCCCTAATCATTATTGATAAGAAATACTATATAATCATAAGTATAAATATTATGCTATATCTTTGGAACCTTGATGACGGCCATACGTGCCGGGCAGGGGGACGAGGACCGCTGGGAGCGCTCCCGTCGGATCAAGTGGCTGGACATGGAGAGGGTACGATCCTCGAGGTTCCTGGTGGTGGGCGCTGGTGCTCTGGGAAACGAGGTGGTCAAGGACCTGGTACTTTCCGGCGCCCGGAAGATAACCTTGGTGGACATGGACCGCGTCGTACGCTCCAATCTCAACCGCTGCGTCTTCTTCAGGGAAGAGGACAGCGCAGCAAGGAGGCTCAAGGCCGAGGTTGTGGCGGAGAGGGCCTGGGAGCTCGATCCCGAAGTGGACATCAGCGCCGTGGTGGGTAGGGTGGAGGACCTCCCTGATGGGTCGTGGGGCGAACATAGCATGGTCTTGGGGTGCCTGGACAATGTGGCTGCCCGCCTTCATGTCAACTCCTACGCCTATTTCAACATGGTGCCGTACGTCGATGGTGGGACAAACGGTCACGCGGGGAGGGTTCAGGTCATCCTTCCCCCATGCACGCCATGCCTGCAGTGTGGGCTCAACCGTAGTCATTACAGGATACTTGAACAAAGGAGCTCGTGCACTGGAACGGAGATGACCTTCTTCCAGCCCAGGATGGCGGCGGAGATCACCACCACAGCCATGGTGGCGGCGGTGCAGGTCCGCGAGGCCCTCAAGATACTGAGCGGTAGGGGCGATTCGATCATCAGGAACGTCCTCCATTTCAATGGCCTGCGCAACACTTGGGAAGAGCTGGAGCTTTCCCGCGACCCGCTCTGTCCGCTCCATCGCGCGGACCTTGGGTAATATCAGAAAGGCTACATGGAACAGTCAGTATTATGTGCATAAATTAATTTTATACAATTGGTTGTATAATATGCCCTTCAGGGTGAAAGTTAGGAACGCAGAGAGCGGATCAACGGTAGACATGGAGCTTGAGCAGGAGAACACCGTAGAGGAGATAATCGAAGGTGCCGCAGGATACTGGGAGAAGGATGCTGGCGCGTATGTCATACGGAGAGGTAAGAAGCTGCTCAGGGGCCAACAGACGGTGTCGGAAGCAGGCATCCAGAACAATGACGAGCTGGAGCTCATCCCTGACCCCGAGGGCGGATTCAGTGGCCCTCCCTACTGACATCCTGCTGGCAAGGTTGCGGAACGAGATCAGGGCATGCGCGAGGTACATCACCTCCTCCCCCGACCTCCGCAACTCCAAGGAGGTCACTTTCCCCATCGAGATAGATGTGGAGCTGCTGAAGGTCCCCGGACCCTGCGTCGAGGGGGAACGGGTCGTGCTGAGGTACAGCCACCGCCTGCGCATAAGCATTGGCAGGGACTATCCCTTCGTTAAGCCCCATATCACCTGGATGACGCCGATATTCCATCCCAACATCATGATGCCAGAGGATGGCGGCTACGTCTGCACCAAGCTTTTGGAGGACTGGAGCTTCAACTCCACTATGATCTCGTTCATCAAAGGAGTGGAATCCCTGGTCACCACCCCCAACCCCAGCAGCCCGTTCGGAACGGACAGCTGCACGGCGGCGGCGGAGTACTTCAACAGCGGGGAGAGAAGGTTGCCGCCCATGCTCTCGGCCCCCGTCCCCAGGGTGGTGGGCAGGGAATGAGCCATCCTCTCATCGTGGGGAGACAGCAGGCAGATGTGCGCGAGGCGCCTCCCCCTTCCAAGGACCGCATCAAGGCCCACAAGTGGCTGACCGCCAGGTGCCAGTCGGAGTACCGCTCCCAGGAGGCTAAGGGGTTCGAGCTGTACATCTCCAAGGTGGCGGAGGAAAAGATGCGCAACCACGCGCTCATGCATGTGGAGGAGCGGAAGGAGGTAATGGGGCTTATGCTGGGTTCCATCTTCCGGCACGCAGGCAGGGAGTACACCGTTGTGCGCGATGTGGCCACCACCGATCTGGATGCGACCGAGGTGAGCGTGCGCTTCGATCCCAATTCGTTCGAGAAGCTGTTCGCCTGCCTTGACGACATCGGGTTCCGGTATGTGATCGTAGGGTGGTACCACTCCCACCCCTCCTACCATTGCTACATGTCCTCAACGGACGTGCAGACCCAGAGGGGGATGTTCAACCTGCGCTGCCATTCGGCCGTGGTCATCGACCCGGTGAACAGGGAGATCGAGGCCTTCTATCTGGAGGAGGGAAAGGTGAGATCGAGGCCGTTCGCCATATACTGGGATGAGTACCAAAGCCCCTATTACGGGACCACCGTACGCATGCGTCAGACGGCCGAGGCGCCATGCCAGGGAGCGGTCACCGTACCGCGCTGACAGAAGGGTTCACAAGATCCAGGTCCTGCGACCCGTCACAATGATCAGGGGGCTTACGAAGCGTTCCCGGACCTCTTCTGACGCCTCATACCCAGATGGCGTGACGCCTTCTCAGGGACGCCTCGTTCTGGTCCATCCTCTCCATGATCATCGGCACCATGGAATCGAACAATACCAGGGCCGCGTCCTCGAATATGGTGCCCAGAGGGGCCAGCCTCTTCTTCTGCTCGTCCTTTACCTGGCCTACCTCCAGGACGATGTTTGAAGCGTGCCCCAGCTTGGAGTTGGGGTTGGAGGTCACGCCGATGACCTTCGCCCCCACCCTCCGTACGATGTTGGCCGTCTGGACGACGGACATCGTCTCCCCAGTGTTGGAGACGATTATGACGACGTCGGTGTTGTTGACGAAGGGCGTGGTCATGTCACCAACGAAGTGGACATCGAACCCCATCTGCACCAGGCGGACAGCGAAGGCCTGGCCAACCAGGCCGGACCTGCCCACGCCATAGATAAATATCTTCTTGGCCGCGGCAAAGGCCTCTATGGCCGCCTCCACCTCGGAGGGGTTCACGCGGGAGAGGGCTTCGGTCATCTCCCTCATGATGTATGTCAAGGCTTCCTGCATGTTCACCGCTTCTTCTTAGAGGGGGCAATGGGCTTGGCCGGGGCCTTGGCAGCGGGCGCCTTCACCGGCTGCTTCGCCGCAGGCTTCGCCTTCTCGCTCTTGGGCTTGACGCTTGGCGCTTGCTTCTCTGCCGGAGCCTTCTTCTCTACTCGGGGGCGAGGGACCGTCTCAAGTACCTCCTGGTCCTCCTCCATCTCTTCGATCTCGACATCGTAATCCACCCCCTCCTCCTCATCGACCTCAACTTCAAGGTCCTCGTCCTTGCCCTTATCGGACTTTTTGACCTTGGTCTCCTTGGCCACCCTCTTGGTCAGGACCCGCTCATAGATGACCTTCATGTACATGGCGTCATGCTCGAGCAGGGGGGACGAGGAGATTATGGTGATGTTCGGGTTCTCCTCTGCCAGGTAGTCCGCCAGGGGCTCGAACTTCAGGTCCCCCTTCTTTATGGGGGTGATCCTCTTCTCGTTCCCTCCCTCGTGCTCCACACCGGAGAAATGAGTGTAGAAATGGCCATCGATATAGTCCCGGACCCTGTCCAGGAGCTTACCGAAGTCTTGGGGCTCCCGTAGCGCGCCCTCCTCCCGGGCGTGCACGTGGGCGAAGTTGATGACCGGCACCGTCCCCTCGATGTCATCGCACATCTCCAGCACCTCATCCAATGAGCCGAACACCTCCTGCCTGCCGCTGGTCTCGAAGCCCAGGCGGGGCTTGAGGCCATTGTCCTTCCACCAGTCCATGATGGAGGAGATGTTCTCGGTTATGTTCTTCTTGGCCTGCTTCTTGCTCTTGTTCGGCGCGAGCCCCAGGTGCGTCACCACCAGGCATCCGTCCATCTGGTCGGTCATGGTTCCGGCCCATCGTATATTATCCATGCAACGGGCGGTGAGCTCGGTGTTGCTTGCAAGGTCCATGTAGTAGGGGGTGTGCATCGACAGCTGGACGTCCATCTCCCTGCCCATGCGGCCCAGCTCCCTCAGCTCCATGAAGTTCTGCGCTATGCCTGATGCCAGGGTGATGAGGGTGTCGTCCTCCTTTATCTTCTCCCTGGGCTGGGTGAGCCGGACCTCCTTTTTGTTCTTGGTCCGGACGATCTCCATGATGAGGTCGCTCTCCACGTCCATGGGGGTGAGCCCGACCTCTTCCTCATCAGGAAATCGCTCGATGACATTGACCCTCACCATCTGGACCTCCATGGCGTTGAGGCCTAGCCCGTGGACGTCCTCGATGCCGTCACGGAGGGTCCTGCCCTTGCAAGAGAGTGGAATGCCCGCTGGGCCAAATCGAATCATAATCGCACCAATGCGCTCGGTCTATTCCGAACGAACAATGCAATGCGGGAGGGCATATTTAATTGCTGTTTATCCACATCGATGCCAGGAATCATCCCCCTTTATAATGCTGGAAGGCTGTGGGAATGACAGCGTAATATATTTCCGTTATTAACCCATGACGCTTGGGTGGGATGGTCACTCTGAGCGCGGACGTTGTAGACGAACGTTTATCCAGATTACGTAATGATTTTATTGATACTACCCTGAAGAACAGGCTGGTGGACATGGGAGAGGGGTGCACCGCCTGCATGAGCCTTATCGGCACCTCTCCCGCGGAGGTATATCGTGAGTTCGCGGTCAGAAAAGGGTCGTTCATCGTCCGGGCCGCACCTTCAGAAGGCAGCACCGCGGGGTCGGTGGAATGCCTCCACCTCGCTTCCTCCGAAGGACACGGCAAGGTCTCCCGTTCGCTAATGTCGATGTTCTCTAAGTCCCAGGAGGTCCGTCGCGCCAAGGGCGTCAACGTCCTGTTCCTGGCCTTGGGCAGCCTGGAGTGGTCGAGCGACGGCACCAAGGGCAGGAGGGTACGTTCCCCCGTTATCCTGCTGCCGGTCCGCATGTCGCGTCCACCGTCCTCAGTGGACTTCGAGCTGTGGGTCGATGGGACGGCTGTTCTCAATCCCGTCCTGGAGTTCAAGCTGCGCACCGAGATGTCGCTCGCCCTCCCACCTCTGGCCGAGGGCATGGAGGACGTGGAGGGCTACCTCCAGGAGCTATGCGACCTTCTTCCCGACGATGGCTGGGAGGTGACGGCAACGGCACACCTGGGCCTGTTCGAGATACCGCACATGGCCGTATACGAGGAGTTCGGGCAGTGCCGGGACATGATGGTCGCTCATCCCGTGATAAGGGCCATCGCCCAGGGCCGGGGTTCTTCGAAGGATTGCTCGGAGACCAGAGATATTGGTGACTCGGATACATTCAGTGTCCTGGACGCGGATTCTAGCCAGCAGGAGGCTATCTCCTTGATGCTCTCCGGGACCAGCTTCGTGCTGCAGGGTCCGCCCGGCACCGGTAAGAGCCAGACGATCGTGAACATGATCACCGAGCAAATCGCGCGGGGTCGCAAGGTCCTGTTCGTTTCAGAGAAGAGGGCCGCCCTGGATGCGGTGCGCAAACGGCTGGAGACGAGGGGGCTGGGCCGCTTCTGCCTTGACCTGTACGACCCTCAGAGGGACGTCCGCGAGGTGGCCGACGAGCTGAGCCGGTGCCTGCCGCCTCTCCCGGCCTCCTTTACGGGCACCTTCCCACGTGAGGAGATGGATCGATGCCGCAAACAGCTGGACGGATACGTGGAGGCCCTTCACCAGGTGCGGGACGGCCTGGGGATGTCCTTCTACGAGGTACTATCCGGCCTCGCAGAGCTTAGGTCTGTTGCCGAGGTCCCCCTGACCTTCCCCGACCTGGAGAGGATGAGCGCCAGATACCTGGAGTCCCTTCAGCCTCTCGTCAAGGATATTGAGAAACACGCCTCCCTGCTTGCTTCGACCGAGAGGCACCCCTGGGCGGACTGCGAGGTGGGGAAATGGCAGCTGAGCGCGCAGTCGGAGATCATGCGCCGGCTCTCGGACCTGAAGCTCTCCCGGACCCGTCTCGAGGAGGTCCTGGGTGCTCTTTGCGAGGACTATGACCTCCCCGTCCCAAGGGACCTCAAGGGAACCAGCGAGCTTACGGACCACCTTCGGGCCATTAACCTTACCCACTACCCCGAAGAGAGCTGGCTGACCGAGGATCCCTCTCCCCTGCTGGAGCTCGTTGAGGGCATCCAGGAATCTTACAGGTCGCGCCTGGAACGGATGACCTGGGTGAAACAGATGTACCGCGACGGGGTCCTGGACCTCGATCTCAAGGGCATGCAGGAGAGGGTCCTCCAAGGTAGCAAGGTCACCACCCGACTCTTCGACCCCGACTACCGCAGGGACATGAAGGCCCTGGAGACCCTCAAGCGGGGAAACCGCAAGCTCAAGCACCCTCAGGCATGCTTCGAGCTCAAGGAACTGAACGAGGTCAAGGACCTGATCTCGCAGATCCAGAAGGAGGAGAAGGAGTGTGCCGAGCGTCTGGGAAAGCACTTCCAGGGGGACAGGACGGATTGGGGCAAGACCGTCGAGGCCATCATTTGGACGCGCGACTACCTATCCAAGTACGGGGTCCCGAAGACCCCGGGCATGACGCGCCTCCTGTGCTCCGGGCCGGAGGCCCTCGTTGGCCTAAAGACCAGGATAGATGCCCTGGAGGAGGCGGCATTGCGCCTGGCCACGGCCATTTCGGCTGTAAGGGAGCGCTTCGATCTCAGCTCCCTCATGAACGGGAGGAGCGTCAGCGAGGTGTCCTTCCAGGAACTGAACGACTGGGCCCAGATGCACCTCGACCACGCCACCTCCTTCCAGGAGTGGACGGAGATAGTGCGTGTCCAGAGGGAGGCAAAGGAGAGCGGCCTGGGTGACCTGCTGATGCTGGCCTCGGCGGGGAAGCTCCCCCCCGAGGGCTCCTGGGAAGGGGTCCGCAAGCGGCATCTCATGCTGTGGCACGACCTTCTGCTGACCCGTGACGACAGGCTGCGGCTCTTCGATCGGGAGGCCCATGAGCGCAGCGCGGCCCGCTTTGCCGAATTGGACCGCGAAAGCCTGGAGGCGGCGGCCTCGCAGGCCAGATGGGCGCTGGAAAGGAACCGTGACAATGCTTTCAGGAACATCTCAGAGCAAAGCCAGGAGGAGAACTCCATACTCAAGGGCACGGTCCCTGCCAAAGGGCAGAGTCCGCCCCTGCGGGAATTGCTCACCTCGGCCCTGGACCGGATCCTCGCCATGAAGCCCTGCCTCATGATGAGCCCCAGGGCGGTCACCGCCCTTCTGGACCCCGCCATCACCCTCTTCGACCTGCTCATACTCGACGAGGCTTCCCAGATACGCGTGGAGGACGGGATCGTCACCATGCTCCGCGCCAAGCAGGTGGTTGTCGTGGGGGACAGCATGCAGCTCCCCCCTCTGGGCCTGGCCATGGGTGCCGAGGCAGCAACGGCAGACGAGAGGGAGAGCATCATGGACGCTTGTTCGGGGGTGCTGCCCCAGCGATCTCTCCTGTGGCATTACCGCTCCCAGCAGGAATCCCTTTTCGCGTTCTCCAACGAAAAATTCTACGGCGGCCGACTGATGACCTACCCCTCAGCAACGCTTGACCGGGAGGACCTGGGCGTCTCCTTCGTCCATGTTCCGGGGGCGCTGGGGGAGGAGGGCAGGTGCGACCACAGCGAGGCGGAGGCCAGGAAGGTGGTCGACCTGGTCCTGGAGCATGTCGTTGGTGGTTCCCGCGACTCCCTCGGTGTCGTTGCGTTCACGGAACCCCAGCAGGTGGCCATAATGATGGAGCTGGAGCGCAGGGCTGCTCAGGATCATACGCTGGCACCCCTTCTCTCCCACAGCAGGGAGGAGCCTTTCTTCGTCAAGACCCTGGATGACGTGCAGGGCGACGAGAGGGACGTGATCATATTCTCCACGGGCTACTGCAAGGACCGGTCGGGCAGGATGTTCAGGAGCCTGGGCCTGCTTAGCGGAGAGATAGGCAGGAGGCGCCTCAATGTCGCCATAACCCGAGCGAGGAGGCACGTCAAGCTGGTCTCCTCGCTGCTGCCTGAGGAGATAGAGGTGGATCCCTCTGGAAAGAACGTACTGAGGGATTACCTTGAGTACGCCGCGTGGCCGGGGCACGAGGTGGAAAGGGGGAACGGCATGCGGGCACTGGACCCCATCGCAGAAGAGGTTCGAGCGCACCTGGAGGAGCGCGGCCTGAAGGTGGAGAGATCTGTGGGCATGTCCTCCAACAAGATAGATCTGGCCATAGTCGACGATGAGCATCCAGGAAGATATTTACTGGGGATCCTCACCGATGGCCCGTCCTATCGCAGGGCGGGATGCACCAGGGACCGGGACCGGCTCCGGCAGGAGGTCCTCACCAGCCTGGGATGGACCCTTCACCGCGTTTGGTCCCAGGATTGGCTCAGCGACCCCCATGGGGAGGTTGACAGGATCATGGCCGCGGTGGAGAGGAGCAAGGCTGCATACGCGGAGAAGGAGGCCGATGAGGAGATGAGGCCCCTGGAGGTTTTGGTGGCCTCACTGGCAGTGGAGGATATGGCCGGGGCGTCCGACCCCCCTGCCGACGTTGTTCTCAATGACGACGGTGTAACCACCGGTGTCTGGAGGTCCTCCGAGCCGGAGATGGACGGGACCGTCATGGCCTCCTTGTCGGCCGCAGAGGAGGTCGACCTCTCTGCGGAGGGCGGGTCCGTGACCTTCAACGCCGCATCGGAGCAGACCGAGCTGATGATGGAGGATGTGCCCGCCATCATCGCCACAGAGCCGGACACCTTGGCCGCAGAGCAGGGGTTAATGGGCTCGGAAGAGCCCCTCAGGGACCTGTGCTCCGTCTATACCCGGGCCCGGTTGCATGAGGATCCGTCCCTGGTCTACCTGTTCACGCAGGACCAGGAGGCGGCGATGCGGGAAGCGGTGTTCAGGGTCGTGGAGGAGGAGGGGCCGGTCCACTTGACCGTGGTCCGGGAACGGGTCAAGGAGCTGGTCTCGGTCTCGACGGGCAAGCGCCCCTCCAACGTGGACAGGCTGGTCAGGCCGGCGATAGGGTCCCTTGAGGGAGGAGGGGAGATAAGAATCGAGGGCGACTTCCTGTGGCCTGCGGACCTCAGAACGCTGCGCCCCCGCCGCTGTTACTCTCCCCGGCGCGATATCGACCACGTCTGTGATGCAGAGATCGAGGCCATGGTGAAGATGATCACCGCCAGGGCCCCAAAGATAAGGGTGAAGAGAGTGGTGAACGACGTCTCCGACCTCCTGGGCTACAAGCGGCCCACCGCGGCCATCAAGAAGCGGGTGGAGAGGATACTGGCCACCATCGCCCCGGGCAGGATGAGGAAAGGGGCGGGCGATGCCGCCGGTGGCCGGCTGGACGACCTGGATGGCTTTGAGAGGGGAGCTGGAACTGAGGGCTGAGACGGTCTCGAGCGGTCCATGCCCTTTTCTTGAGGACCGCGCCTTCTCCCGGAGTACTCCATGATCGAACGGCCGGCATCCCCCCTGGAGCATAAGATCCAGAGATGGCGGGAGGAGCTCCTGGACATGAGCCTCAGGAACCGGCTCCTCAACTTCAAGCCCCGCTCCGCGGTGCGCATAACGGCACCGGAGGCCTCGGCGCTCCTCGAGGACCTCGTGGTCAGAGGTCGGACGATCCCCATTATGGAGATGACGGCGGAGGAGGGTTCGGGCGACGTGCACAAGCTCTCCCTGGCCGCGGACCGACTGTGGGTGCCTCACGACCCTAAGGGCACGGACACCACCCTGAAAAGGATTAGGCTGCGAGCCCGCGGGTCCATCCAGGAGCAGGGCGTGAACATTCTTTTCCTGGCTTTGGGCATGGTCACGTGGTACGATCCCAAGGACAAGGCCCAGGAGCTTATGTCGCCATTGGTCCTGGTGCCCGTGGAGCTGATCAAAGAGGGACCTCTAGTCCCCTTCCGCCTCCGGGCCACCGATGATGACATCGTCGTAAACCCCAACCTCGCCTACAAGTTAAAGGTCGATCTTTCGCTCACGCTCCCGGAGTGGCCGGAGGAGCTCATATCCTTTGACGCGTTCTTGGATGACGTGAGGGCGTCCATCTCGGCCGCACCGGGATGGAAGGTGGAGGCCAGCGTGTATCTCGGCCTCTTCTCCTTCGCCAAGCTAAGCATGTACCAGGAGCTGCTGGTGGAGCATGAGAGGCTGGCCAAGCATCCGTTCATCAACGCGCTGGCCGGTGATCCATCGCTGCTCCCGGCACTTCCCGACCATCCCAGAGCCGATCGCATGGATGCCATGGTCCGCCCCGCTGATTCCTTCCAGATCCTCGACGCCGACTCCTCGCAGCAGGAGGCCATCGAGATGTCCAAGCGGGGGATAAGCTTCGTCCTCCAGGGTCCGCCCGGCACCGGAAAGAGCCAGACCATCAGCAACATCATCGCCGAGGCCCTGGCACAGGACAAGAGGGTGCTGTTCGTGTCCGAGAAGATGGCCGCCCTGGAGGTGGTCAAGGGGCGGCTGGAGGACAAAAGGCTGGGCGACTACATCCTGGAGATCCACAGTCAGAAGGCCAGCAAGACCGCGGTGATGGAGGAGCTTCGTCGGTGCATGATGCCCGCTCCCGTACCCCCGGTGAACATGGACGACCTCAGGAGGCTGGAGCGGGTGCGCGACGAGATCAACGGGTACGTACAAGCGCTGCACCTGGTGCGCGAGCCCCTGGGCCGCTCTGCCTTCCAGGTCCTCTCGAGATTGGCCACGCTGCACGAGGCGCCGGACCTGCCCATATCCATCCCGGACACCGCCTCCATGCGCTTCGAGGACCTCGAAGCACGTGTGCGTCTGGTAAGGAAGGTCCAGGCCCAGCGTGCTCTGGTCGAGAGGATGGACGCTCATACCTGGAGGGACCTGCGCACAGACGGCTGGAAGGCCGGGGACGAGGTGACCTTGGCGTCGGCCCTGAGGGAGCTTAGGGACAGCGCTCAGAGGGTCCAGGACGTCGCCTTAAGGGCGGGCGCGGCCGTGGGCATGGAGGCGCCCCGCTCCCTGGCCGAGGCCCAAAGGCTGCTGTCCCTGCTGCACCGCACCCTCTCCACCCCATATCCTGAGAGGTCCTGGCTGGTGCCGGGAAGACCGGGTTCCTTGGTCCAGGAGTGCGAGCTGCTGCAGAGGGCTTACCGCCAGAAGGATGATGATGAACGGTGGGTCAGAGAGCGCTACCACGAGGAGGTCCGGACCTTGGATGCCAGAGGCCTCCTGTACCGGTTCGAGGCAGAGCACCGGGGCATGCTCCGCTCCCTCTCCTCCCGCTACAAAGCTGATAGAGCACTAATACTGCAATATCGAAGGGACGGCCGCAGACCCGATCAAAGGGAGATCGTGTCAGACCTCCGCCGGCTGGTGTCCAACGAGGAGCGGTCCCGAGAGCTCCAGGCCCGGGAGGCTGCCGTTGCTGGCAACCTCGGATCCCGGTTCCGCGGGCCCAGCACGGACTGGAACGAGCTGAGGAGCAGCCTATCTTGGACCGCTGATTACCTCAGGGGAACGGAACCTCCGCTCCCGCCACAGCTGGTCCAGGTCCTGTGCGATCCCTCCGGACCGGGGAGAACGCTGGAGGCCGTGGCCCAGGAAGGAGATGCCACCGTGGCGGCTCTGTCCCGCTGCCTGGGCCAGATACAGCGCTGGTTCGACCTCCAGGGCACGACGGGAGCGCAGGACAGGAGCTTCGATGAGCTTATCCTGTTCGCCGAGCGTCATCTCGCGGACCTGCCGTCGATGAAGGAATGGTTGGAGGCGGCCGCCCTGGAGAGGGCGTGTAGGGAACAGGGCCTGGCCGACCTGTTCCGGATGGGGAGGAAGGGAGAGCTTCCAGGAGGGGACATGGCGGCCGCGTTCGAGAAGCGCTCTTACCGGCTGTGGTTCGAGCACGTATGCTCCATGGACTCCCGCCTCCGCGACTTCCGAGGGGAGGAACATGAGGAGGCCATCGCCCGCTTCCGGGAGCTGGACGAGAGGCAGATGGCGATCGCCCAGACAAGGCTCAGGGCCAAGCTGGCCGCGGGGATCGAAAAGGCCTTGAGCGCACAGGCGGAGAAGGGGAGCGAGCTGGCGGTCCTCAAGAGGGAGCTGGCGAAGAAGAAGAGGTTCAAGCAGGTCCGCCAGCTTTTCCAGCAATGCCCTGACATCATCCTGAGGCTGAAGCCCTGCCTCCTGATGAGCCCATTGTCCGTGAGCCAGTTCCTCGATCCGGCGGTGGTCAGGTTCGACCTGGTGGTCTTCGACGAGGCCTCGCAGGTCAGGCCAGAGGATGCCGTGGGCTCGATCATGAGGGGGGCCCAGATCATAGTGGTGGGGGACAGCAAGCAGCTTCCCCCCACCTCCTTCTTCCGTAGCGAGTCGGGGGAGGTCGAGGACGAGGACCTGGAAGACCTGGAGAGCATACTCGACGAGTGCACCGCCCTCAGCATCAAGCAGCATATGCTACTCTGGCACTACCGCAGCCGGCATGAATCGCTCATCGCCTTCTCCAACCAGCGCATGTACGACGGCCTGCTGAACACCTTCCCCTCAGCAGGACACGAGGCGGGGGAGTGGGGTGTGAGCTATGTGCGTGTGCCTGATGGAGTGTACGAGAGGGGCAGCAGCCGTACCAATCCAGTGGAGGCAAGAAAGGTGGCCGAGCTGGTGTTCGACCACTTCTCCCGCACCCCCGAAAGGTCCCTGGGGGTGATCGCCTTCAGCGAGGCCCAGCAGATGGCTATACTCGATGTCCTGGACGACCTCCGCCGAGAGAGGCCGGAGTTCGAGAGCCACTTCGCCGAGGACGGGGACGAGGAGTTCTTCGTGAAGAACCTGGAGAGCGTGCAGGGCGACGAGAGGGACGTGATCATCTTCTCCGTCGGCTACGGCAGGGACCCCCAGGGCAGGATGCACCAGAACTACGGGCCCCTGAACGCCGCAGGGGGGGAGAGGCGCCTCAACGTCGCCATAACCCGGGCGAGGATGCACATCAAGCTGGTGGCGTCCATAGGCCCTGAGGACGTGGACGGCTCGATGAGCCAGGGGGCGAGGATGCTGAGGGACTACCTCGCCTACGCGGCCAGTGGAGGAAGCGAGACCGCGCTCCCTGCCTCCCCGGAGAGAACGATAGCGATCACGTTCGGCACGGAGCTGGAGGATGACGTCCTCAACGCCCTGAGCCGTGAGGGATGGAGGGTGCAGAAGCACGTGGGGTGCTCCAGCTACCGCATAGATCTCGCCGTGGAAGACCCCTCCAGGCCCGGGTCTTTTCTGCTGGGCATAGTCTGCGACGGCGACTCCTATCGCTCCGGCAAGACCGCGAGGGACCGTGACCGGCTGCGGGAGAAGGTGCTGAAGGGGCTGGGCTGGAACATCCACCACCTGTGGTCCCGCGATTGGGTGGAGAACAGGGGTCGGGAGCTGGAGAGGATCAGGGCAGAGATCGCCGGGATCAGCGCCTCCCGGGCGGCAGTGATAAAGAAGGCACCAGTGTACGCAGAGGCATCAAGGGATGTCTTGGAGAACGTCCCCGAGGGACGGTCGCTCCTGAGGACGGCCATGGCGGACCTGGTCAGGAAGGAGGGGCCGATAGACCGTCCTGGCCTGAGGAGCGCTCTCGAAAGGTCCGGCCTGGGGGATGTGCCCGGGGACATCTTCGATGCCGCTCTGAACGAATTGGTCGCGGATAGGTCGGTCGTGGCCAGGGGGGACTTCATCTGGCCCATTGGCATGGTCCGACCCCCCGTAAGGGGACCCCGGGGGGCGGAAGCGGTGACGCTCGGCCGCGTAGCCCCGGAGGAGCTTGGGGAGGCCGCGCTGTACGTGATGGGTGGCGATGTCCAGATCTCCAAGAGGGAGCTCCTCGACAGGTTGGCCCGCTTCTACCGCCATGAAAGGCTGTCGGAAGAGGACCTGAAGAGGACCGATGATGCCCTCAGACGCCTGGTGGCGGCCGGTTTCCTTACTACTGGGGGAACCGACTACTTCAGAAGGCCCCTGTAGTCCATAGGGCTTATCGGGAGCGTTCCTGAGGCTGGGAAAGTTTATTAAACCCCTGCCTATTAGAGGCTCTGCTCAATGTCGAGGGAGTCAGAATGAAACAGATCAGGAAAACGGACCCCAACCTGGTGGCCCTCATCAACGACCTGAAGAGGGAGTCCAGGGAGAGGGAGACCGCCATCTGGCGAGACATTGCTCAGAGATTGGAGAAACCCAGCCGAAGCTGGGCCGAGGTCAACCTGAGCAAGTTGGAGAGATATGCGAACGAGGGCGATGTCATCGTCGTCGCCGGCAAGGTGCTAGGCGCTGGAAGCCTCAAGAAGAAGGTCACGGTAGCAGCGTTCCGGTTCTCGGAATCGGCCGCCAAGGCCATAGACGAGGCCGGCGGGAAGAGGATGACCATCACCGAGCTGGTCGCTGATAACCCAACGGGCAACGGCGTAAGGATCATGGGGTGAGCCAAATGGTAGCTGTCATCAATGCAGAAGGGCACATCCTGGGACGCCTGAGCACCAATGTGGCCAAGCGCCTGCTGAACGGCGAGGAGATCGTCGTGGTGAACGCCGAGAAGGCCATCATCACCGGCAACAGGGCTGTGGTGTTCGAGAACTACACTGCCAAATACAAGCGAGGCAAGCAGATCAACGGTCCGTTCTTCCCCAAGAGGGCCGACCTGATCCTGAAGAGGACAGTGCGGGGAATGATCCCATACAAGACCTCCCGCGGCAGGGACGTGTACAGGAACCTGAAGGTGTTCGTGGGCGTGCCCAAAGATATGGCGACCGCGAAGATGGAGAGGATCGAGAGCGCGACCAACCTGTGGACGGACAAGTATGTCACCCTGGGAGAGGTAGCAGAGCACCTCGGATCGAGGTTGAGGTGAACAACATGGCAGAAGTTGCAAATACCAGCGGCAAGAGGAAGGAGGCCGTGGCCCGGTGCGTCGTCAGCGAGGGCAGCGGCAGGGTCAGGATCAACAACGTCCCGATCGAGATCTTGACTCCAGAGATCGTTCGCCTCAAGATCATGGAACCAATGGTCCTCGCCGGGGACAAGGCGTCCAAGGTCGATGTCTCGGTGAACGTCCAGGGAGGTGGCTTCATGGGCCAGGCGGAGGCAACGCGAACAGCGATCGCCAAGGGCCTGGTAGAATTCCTCAAGGACGAGGAGTTGGAAAGGCTCTTCAAGGACTACGACCGTTCCCTTCTTATCAGCGATCCCCGCAGAAAGCTTCCCAAGAAGCCTCTGGGTCGCGGAGCAAGGAAGAAGAGGCAGAAGTCCTACAGGTGAACAGATGATCATCCCAGTAAGATGCTTCACGTGCGGAAAGGTCATCGGTGGCGTTTATCAGACGTACCTCAAGCGGGTGCAACTGGGCGAGGATCCCCAACAGGTATTGGACGACCTCGGACTGCGGCGATACTGCTGCCGCCGCATGATCGTAGCGCACGCGGACCTCATCGACGAGGTCATCCCGCTGGGCTGAAACTTAATAAACCCCTTTACTATAACCCCTTCATCCACGGGTCTGTGGGGTAGCTTGGTATCCTTCCAGCTTGGGGTGCTGGTGACTCCGATTCAAATTCGGACAGACCCACCATTATCCTCTCCTCTAGAATTGCTATTTTTGTTCTGTGATGAGTCTTGCCGATCAGACGCCTGAGCTCATATAATATGACGCCAGGTAGCACCTGATGGCTTCCCATGTTATCATTGGTAGGCGCTAAAACCCAGGCAGTATGGTCCAATCCCCTTGCAAAACTCAAGCGAGACAAGCAGCATAAGAACACGAGATGCAGCATTTCGTCAATAGAATTGAGGTCACCATATTCTTATCAGGCCATGCCATAACTCATCTGGTGGCAGTGCGGTCAGCGATATCAGATGTCCCTGTAACTGGACACCGATTCCCGTCCACAAGATATCAGGGCTCCAAACAAAAGCTAGTGGGCTGGATATGGGATTCCATAAAGGACCTCCCCTTCGATAGCGTTCTCGATGCCTTCAGCGGAACTGCTTCCGTCAGTTACCACGCGAAGCTGCATGGTAAGAGCGTGGTTTCCAATGATATTCTGAGGTTCAATCACCAGATAGCTCTCTCGCTGATCCAGAACGACAGCGTTACGCTCAGCGACGAGGACATATTGCAGGTCCTGACCAAAGACCCGTCGGTGGAGTACCCGACATTCGTTCAGGACACGTTCAGAGATATTTACTACACTGATGAGGAGAATGCATTCCTGGACATGGCCATAACGAACATCTCCCGTCTTGACGATGACATGAAAAGGGCCTTGGCATATTCTGCTTTGGGCCAGGCCTGCCTTGTGAAGAGACCGTTCAACCTGTTCCATCGGAAGAACCTTTATATCAGGTTAGCCGAGGTTGAGCGGTCCTTTGGGAACAAGGCCACCTGGGATGGAGATTTCGCAGAGTACTTCTGTCGGTTCGCACAGGAGTTCAACCATGCGGTTTTCGCCAACGGCCGAGAGAACAAGGCATTGAACGCGGATGCCTTCGACCTCGCCGAATCGACTGATCTGGTCTATATCGATACTCCCTACGTATCGGAAGCAGGGGTGGGGGTTGACTACTCCCAGTTCTACCATTTCCTTGAGGGCATAGTGGACTACGATAATTGGCGGTCCCGGATCGACGTGAGGTCAAAGCACCGTCGTCTAGTAGTAGAGAGATCGCCATGGACAGATAGGGAGGAGATCGTGGGAGCCTTCGATCGGTTAATAAGGAAGTTCGATGATCGAACGATAGTTATCTCCTATAGATCGCCTGGAATACCTACAGAGAAGTGTATCAGCGAGATCGTGGGGCAATACTGCGATGTCGTCAAGGTGGTCAGGAAGGAGTACAAGTACGTTCTTAGTAAGAGGGAGGAGCGGAAGAACGGCGAGCTGCTTATCATCGGCCATTCCTAAATCTATAAACATATCGTTACCCCGATCTCACCACCATCATGTTCCATGTAAGATCTTCAATGGTCTAGTTAAACGAGATTTTTCAAGCGTTCATCAGACCATTTACATCTCTTCGAGCTTTTATTATGGGGGCCACTAGGAAATAATTACTTATAGAAAATAAATAGCAATATATATACATGCAAAACCATAAGGTATTGGGATGCCGCAGATAGAGACAACAGTACACTTCGATGAATCAGAGGAAGGGAGACTTATTGACAGGGACAAGGCGATAGAGTACCTCAATGCTCTAGCGACGATCGCATACCTATGCGATGAGTACGAGAGGGCCTCAGCATTCTCTGAGGCTAAAAGAGTGATTGAGCGGATGAGCGGTACAGACTGATCTTTCTATTACTGTCCATATCGCGAGCAATGATCTTTCGCTGACAAGAGTCCCTTGTTACCGGGACCGGACACGGGCAATCACGGTGTGGTAAGCCTCCATGATGCTGCGGTCAATTTTTTTGGGTATGCATTTTTCGTTACTCGTTGATTATAATTACAGCAGCAATCTAATCAGGAACGGGGCAGCCGACCCATAGGGCTTCAGGATCTAACGCATGGTATGGAAGAACCAAGGGGATTGGTACTTCTCATTGCGGAAGGGGCTCTGCGAACAAGCAGCGAGGAGTAAGATCTGGATAGTGCTGTCCATGGCCGGTTCGCAGGATGACCTGCAAACAAGTGTGGTTTGTCTGGGACGGTCTTCAAGACATCCTCTACCACCTGATCCAACCATGTGACCTTTTGTAGGTCGGTGATTACCACCTAAAAGGCAACCCTGCGGTAGCATGGTACGACATGTTCAACGAGCCCCGGACCGTAATAATTGTCACGCAAAGTATCGGACCGGTAATGGTGACAAGACCGCATTCTTTTACGGGGTGACCGCTGTGGCCTTGGCCACAGTGTGCTAAGCAATCCACGGACCACAGGCGTTGCTAGCCTGGGCAAAATGTTCGGCTGGGGGTAGATTGATTTTTTAATCTCAGCACAGCCAATGTACCATTTTAGATTAAATCTCGACACTAACGCGGATCGAACAAGGACTGGAACAACTTCGCCACGCCTCATACTTGTGTCAAGAAAGATGGAGGCCCTTGTTCTGGGGTGTGCGGGCCGATAAATTCGTTGTACCACTTAGGCGGTACGTCTATGAAAAGAGCGCAATTTATGCGAGCGGTGGGAGGTATTCACCTCCATGGTGCTTACCTGTACCTCAGGCACCCCCAGCAATGGAAACGGTTCGTGAGGCCAAAATACGGAACGTCCATCAGCAATACTTTTCTACTCTTATGAGCGAAACGCGATCCTATGCTCAGAAAAGACGCATTTAAAAAAAATAATTATAAGGCCATATAATAGGCAAGTGTTTTTATCAAGGTACGAATGTAATAACAACACAGTTCCGGTTAACCCTCTTTGTAGGTCCGTCGAAGGAGAAGGGGTTGACCAGATACTTCGAGTAACTCGAGAAACGTACCAAAGTACCAATTTTTCGGTATTACCTTAATTGATTTTCAGACGGTTAGTATTATGAATACAACTCATTATATTTTTTGATA
>MVRB01000078.1 GCA_002067635.1 Methanomassiliicoccales archaeon PtaU1.Bin030
GCTTGACCATCCGGTTGAACAGCCAGCGGGGTGCACTGCCTGTGTGCAGGGGAAGGTCGGAGATGCCGGTCCGGGGCATAAGGGATTTCACGACGGCGGAGGGCATAAGCCTTTCCGACGGTCTTCCGTAAGTGCCGGGCCATCAGGGGGAGAACATGGTTGTTGTGGCCGTCGGCAGCACGCTCCGCAGCTTGCCCACGTGAGGGTTGAACAACCTCATCTGGTCCGGGAACTCCGGCTCGCGCCCGACCAGCGCGGAGACCACCTTGACCTCCACACGCCCCATCACCTTCCACGAGCCTCCGGAGTCCGACGAGGTGTCGGTCATGATTATGATCGGGAGCTTGAGCTTATTTCTCTCCACATCGTCGAGCATCCCCGCGAGCAGGTCCAGCTCGGCCTTCTTGATGCGGTAGTCTATACCGTCCTTCCCCTTGTAGCCCGCCTCCCGCTGCCGCAAGAGCTCCGCCAGGGAGCTTCGCTTTGAGGGGATATGGCGGTTCATCATCTCGAGCATCTTGCGGATCTGGCCTTCTTCCTGCATCCGTCCATCCTACCACCACGGGCCTCTTGAAGCTTTTCATTGCTTGGGCCTCACCTAACTTTAGAACCGATTTCGAACGGGGCCGACCGTTAAGTATCATGGGCCACAATCCACAAGGGACACCATGAGCGATGGTAGCGAGGACCAGAGAGCATCAGGGGACAGGAGGGAGCTGCCCCTGGAGGAACATGCCACTCCGATGAACATCGAGATCTCCGGCTCGGAAGAGAACGCCGACGGTAAGCTGATGGACCTGAGCTTCGATTGCAGGAAGGGCGTTCGGATCGGGGCGTACCTGATCGAGCCTCATGCCCCTGCGCCCTGGCCCGCGGTCCTCATGGTTCACCCAGCGCCAGGCGACCGCTCTTACTTCCTAGCGGAGGGATGGAAGCTGGCACGCGAGGGTATCGGGTCCCTCCTCCTGGACGCGCCCTGGAGCGATCCGGCCTGGGGTACCTCGCTGACCGCGCCCGAGGATGCCATCAGGGCAGTGACGGTGAGCTTCCGCAAGGTACAGAGGTGTATCGAGCTCCTATCGACCCTCGATGACGTGGACCATGACAAGATGGGGTACCTGGGCATGAGCCTCGGGGCGTTGATCGGAGGCATAGTCGTGAGCATCGATCACAGGCTGAAGGCGGCGGTGCTTATGTCCGGGGTGGGCAGCTTCACCGACGTCGCCTCGCTTAACGTCCCGGAGCTGAGCGGCGAGGCCCTCGACCGCTACCGCGGCATCATGGCGGCCATTGACCCCCAGGCGTACATCGGGAAGGCGGCTCCCACCCAGCTTCTTTTCCAGTACGGCAACCAGGACGTCTTTCCCCGGGAGAAGCTGATAGCCTTCGCCGAGGGGGGCAGCGAGCCCAAGAAGGTGATCGAGTACGAAGCGGGCCATTACCTGAACGAGCAGGCCAGGGACGATGCGGTCGCCTGGCTGGTCGAGGCACTGGGGCGTTGACCGGAAGGACCTCTCAGGCTGGATGAGAGGCCACCAAGGGCTGGTGTTCAGGGGGAGCGGTTATAATCGCCTAGCCCCATAGGTGGGCCGAAGTGAGATGAACAAGGAGATAAGGCCCGAGCTCTTGGCGTTGCTGGAGACCCATCCCTGCTACAACGAGTGCGCTCACAAGAAGTTCGCCCGGATGCACCTGCCCATCGCGCCCAAGTGCAACATCCAGTGCAACTTCTGCAACCGCAAGTACGACTGCACCAACGAGAGCCGGCCGGGAGTGACCTCGGAGGTACTTACCCCGGAGGAGGCCGTGGAAAAGATCCGCTACGTGCGTACCAAGGTCCCCTACCTGTCGGTCATCGGCATTGCCGGTCCCGGTGACCCCCTGGCGAACGAGGAAACGTTCCGCACCCTGGAGCTTGTGGGCAGGGAGTTCCCTGACCTCACGTTGTGCCTCAGCACCAACGGGCTGAACCTCCCTCAGAGCGTGGACCGCCTTAAGGCTCTGAACGTCAGGTTCGTCACCGTCACCATGAACGCCATAGACCCGGAGGTTGGCGCCAAGGTGTACGATTTCGTCCACTACGAGGGCAGGAACTACCGGGGCGTGGAGGCGGCCACCATACTCCTCAGGAACCAGCAGGAGGGGATCAGGCGAGCGGCGGAGGCGGGAATGCTGGTCAAGGTCAATTCCGTTCTCATTCCGGGCATCAACGCCGATCATCTCCCCGCGGTGGCGAAGAGGGCGAAGGAGCTGGGAGCGTACATCATCAACATCCTTCCGCTGATACCGGTCCCAGGGACCAAGTTCGAGAACCTCTCCGCGCCCACGGCCAAGCAGCGCAGGGAGCTGCAGGACCTGTGCGAGGTGGACATCCGGCAGATGCGTCACTGCCGCCAGTGCCGCGCCGATGCCATCGGGCTCCTGGGCGAGGACCGCTCGGCGGAGTTCGCCCGCTTCACCTGCGCCGCCCGGGCCAAGGGCGAGGAGGTCAACGTACCGCTGGAGCTGGAAGGGAGCACCAAGTACCGCATCGCCGTGGCCACCTCCGATGGGAGGACGGTGGACCAGCACTACGGCCATGCGGAGAGGTTCCGGGTATACGAGGTGGAGGCGGGCAGGATAGAGGACGCCGGGAGCGTGGACGTGAGCGGTCTGCAGGAGGTCCCGCTGTTCGGTCCGGACCATCGCAGAAAGATGGTGTCCACTGCGGAGAGGCTCCGGGGAATGGACGCCGTGATCTCCCTCAAGTACGGTGATCCCGCGATCGAGGAGCTGCGCGAGAGGGGCATAATCCCCATTGAGGGGCATGGCGATGTCCATGAGGCGCTCCGCCAGGCCGCGGACTCCATCTACAAGGAGAGGGCTGCGACCTTCGGGTGATCGACATGAAAGCTTCGGACCTTCTCGTCAAATGCCTCCAGGCCGAGGGCGTGAAGCGCATCTTCGGAGTCCCGGGTGAGGAGAACCTCGACCTCATGGACTCGCTGATTGGCTCGGGCATCGAGTTCGTGCTCGTGCGTCACGAGAGCAGCGCGGCGCTCATTGCGGGCATGGTCGGACGCCTCACCGGCCGCCCAGGGGTCTGCCTCACCACCCTCGGCCCAGGCGCGGCCAACATGGCCATAGGGGTAGCGGAGGCATACCTGGGGTACTGTCCCCTGGTGGCGATGAGCGGGCAGCTTCCGGCAGAATGCCAGCGCTACCCTAGGAAGCAGTACGTGGACCTTCGCTCTATGTTCAAGCCCATCACCAAGGAGTGCATCTCGGTGCGCTCCGGTGATGATGTACCCCACCTGACACGGAGGGCGTTCGCCCTGGCCACGGAGGAGCGCCCCGGGCCGGTGTTCATGGAACTCCCCCAGGACGTCATGGGTCAGAGCGCCGAAGGGGCTCCCCGGGGGATCGTTTTGCGCGACACGGTGGAGGTTCCGCCGGAGGCTCTGGCGATGGTGCGCGAGTTCCTGACCACGTCCCAACACCCAATGGTGCTCTCGGGCGCAGGTGTGGTGCGGGGCGGCGCGGGGGAAGCGCTGCGTCGGTTCGCCGAGGTGTGGAACCTGCCGGTGGCCATGACCTGGCTGGGCGCGGGGGTCGTGCCGTTCGACCATCCCTTGAGCCTGGGCACCGTGGGATTGAGGCGGGCGGACATGATGAGGGCGGCCTTCGAGGCCGCTGACCTCATCGTGCTCGTGGGCTTCGACCTGATGGAGTTCGAGCCGCAGTACTGGAACATAGGGAAGGCGAAGAGGGTGGCGTACATAGGCAGTGCGCCCTGCGACATCGTGCCGGGCTTCGCGCCGGATGTCCAGGTGATAGGGGATTTGTCCGCCTCGCTGCGCTCCCTCGCCAACGCCAGCCGTCCTGGGACAGTTTGGACGAGCGCGCTCAAGGATGAGCTCGTGGGAATGCTCAACGCCGTTCCAGTGGATACCTGCGGAGTGAAGCCTCAGGCCATCGTACGAACTGTCCGTAGCGTCCTGGGGCGCGAGGACATCGTGGTCTCGGACGTGGGCGCTCACCTTATCTGGATGGCGCAGCGCTATCCGGTGTACAAGGAGAGCACGCTGCTGATGAGCAACGGGCTGTTCCCCATGGGCGCGGGTGTTCCATGGGCTATCGCCGCCAAGCTCACCCGCCCGGACCGAAAGGTCGTGGCCTCGGTCGGCGACGGCAGCTTCGCCATGACCGGGATGGAGCTGATGACCGCGAAGGAGCTTGGCACGCCGTTCGTCACAATGGTGTGGAACGACCGGAGCCTGGACCTTATAAGGATAAAGCAGGAGAAGGCATTTGGACGGAGCATCGGCACCTCGTTCAGCAATCCCGACCTGGTGAGCTTCGCCCGGTCCATGGGTTTAGAGGGTGCCAAGGTCAGCACGGAGGCTGAGCTGCAGGAGGCGCTGACACAATACCTTCGAGATGATATGTTGGCAGTGATCGACGTCATGGTGGATTCCAGGGAGAACGCTGAGCTAAATCCCCGTTAGAGAAAGATCTAGAATGGGACGGAGAGAGAAATATCCAAAAGGTTAATACAAAAGCTGACCTACCCGACCAGCATGTCGTCCGAGTTCGATCTCGCTTTCT